>JAPUJD010000084.1 GCA_027296385.1 Acidobacteriota bacterium
CTCCTCCGGGTCCATGATCGTGGCGTGGAGCTGAACCCGAACACCCTCTGCGGTCTCGGTGTAGCCGCTCATCGTGAACGAGACGCGCTCATTGCCGGCATCTTCTGGTGAGAAGGCACAATAGATGCCAGTGACAGTCCACGACTTGCTGCCGATGGTGAGCGTCGCGCTGCCGGACCCTGCACCGCCTGTGTCATCGGGGGTCTCGCTGGTCTGGGAGACAGGCTGTTCGTCCGCGCTGGCGTTGGAGTCGCTGTCGCTGCAGGCGAACGAGACAACCAGCGCGACCGCGACGACTGCGCCCAAGAGCAGTTTCGAGTTGGGCATGTGCTCCTCCTTTTCCAGACTTGCCAAGCCCGCCGGGGTCGAGCCAAAGCGAGATCTTCTTCGGATAGGGTGTTGTCTTCCGCTGGCGACAGTGTAGCAGTCGGAGCTCTTGCTAGGATCGCCTTGCCGCGGTCCTGCGCCCCGGGGTCCTATCGGTTCGAGACGCTGGTCCGGATGTTTCGCTACTACGAGCGCCACGGCATGGCCGGCAGCTCAGGCGTCCTGGAGTGGCTCTTGGATCGCCTGCCCACTCGCTTTTCCGAATTCCTGGAAAAGCAGCCCGGCCGGACCGCTACCAGCTAGCCGAGCCGATGAGGAGTCGCAGAGGCTACTTGCGGCTCCAGTCCGGCTTGCCGCCCTCGCGAGTCGAAGTGACAGTGGGGCCGACCAAGAGCAAGTGAACCTCGTCATCGGCTCGGGGGCAGTGTTCGACGCCTCGCGGCACGATGAACATGTCGCCTTCCGACAGCTCGACGTTTCCCGTTCGGAGTTGGATCGTCAGACGTCCCTTGTAGACGAAAAAGACCTCGTCCTCGTCGTCGTGTTTGTGCCAGTTCGTCGAGCCGATTCCCTTGGCGACCTTGAAGAGGTTCCCGTTCGCCTCCCCGATGACCTGCTGGGACCAAAACTCGTCGAGCGCTGAGGTCACGGCTCTGACATCCACCCTTTCCATGCGTTCCATCGCCTCCATGATAGGGCTTCGCTCCTGCGGGCGCACTTCTGCCTGGCAATCGTGCTGCTAGTGTTCCGTCGCCATGGTCAGCCAGGTGCCGGTGGACGAGCTCGTCGCAGGAGACGCCTCACAGCCCGTCGATGGCACTCTTCTGGGGCAATCACGGGAAGGGCGCGGGGTCCTCGGTTGGCGGTTGGGCCAGGGTTCGTGCCACGTGAGCCTCATAGCCGGCTGCCACGCCGACGAGCCGGTGGGGCCGGAAACTCTGCGCCGGCTGGTGGCCTTGCTCGCCTCGCTACAGGGCGACGAGCCACTGCTCACCGACTACACCTGGCTCTTGGTGCCCGACGCCAATCCCGATGGCGCGGAGCGCAACGCGGCCTGGGCGCGGCGCACCGTGACCCTCGTCGACTCCGCCGGGAAGGCCGATCGCGGCTTCGATCTGGCGGCCTACGCGCTCGGCGTCGTGCGCGAGCTTCCCGGCGACGACGTCGAATTCGGTTTCCCCCGTTCGGCGCAAGACTCGGCCGCTCGACCCGAGAATCGCGCCATTGCCGCTTTCCTCGCCGCCGGCGCCCCATTCTCTCTCCACGGCACCCTGCACGGCATGGGCTTGGCGCCCGGCCCCTGGTTTCTGCTCGAGCCGGCCTGGATCGAGCGCACGGGGGAGCTGCGCGACGATCTGCGCCGACTCGTGGGCAGCCTGGGCTACGGCCTGCTCGATATCGACCGCCAGGGCGACAAGGGCTTCGTCCGTATCGACGAGGGCTTCTCCACCCGGCCCGACTCGCGCGCCATGGCCGCTCACTTCATGGCCCGCGACGAGCCCGAGACCGCCGAGCTCTTCCGGCCGAGCTCGATGGAATACGTCCGCGGCCTCGGTGGCGACCCCCTGACCTTCGTTTCCGAGATGCCGCTCTTCCTCATGCCTGAACCGGCAGAGACCACCGACCCTCGGGTCGCCTTCCGCGCCGGCACCGCGGCGCGGCTGGAGCTGCATCACTGGCTGGACGAGCTCGCGCGTCGGGGGGAAGGGGAGAGCGTTCGTCGGGCGGCCGCGGAGCGGGGCATCCGGCCGATGCCGATCCGGGACCAGATGCGGCTGCAGGTGGGGCTGGTCAACGCGGGCTTGCGCGCGATTCAAGTGGGTTGACACCCACGACCCGGGCTGAGGGCTATACTTCCCGGCCCGCCCTGCGGGAGACAGGAGAAGCGAAAGATGCAGTTGATCGAGTGCGTTCCGAACTTCAGCGAGGGGAGAGACATGGCGGTGATCGACGCCATTACGGCCGAGATCTCGGCCACCCCGGGAGCGCTGCTGCTGGACGTCGATCCGGGCGCAACGACGAACCGCACCGTGGTGACCTTCGTCGGACCACCGGCGGCAGTCGAGGAAGCAGCCTTCCGGGCCATCCGCAAGGCCTCCGAGCTGATCGACATGGCGCAGCACTCGGGCAAGCATGCGCGCATGGGCGCGACCGACGTCTGTCCCTTCGTGCCGGTCCAAGGCGCCACCATGGAGGACTGCGTCGAGATCTCGAAGAGACTCGGGCGACGCGTCGGAGACGAGCTGGGCATCCCGGTCTACCTCTACGCGCATTCCGCGAGCCGGCCCGAGCGGGAGCGCCTGCCGGACATTCGAGCGGGCGAGTACGAAGCCCTCGCAACGAAGCTGGCCGACCCGGAGTTTGCCCCTGACTTCGGACCCGCGGCGTTCAACGCCCGCGCCGGCGTCACCGCCGTGGGGGCGCGCGAGTTCCTCATCGCCTGGAACGTCAACTTGAACACCCGCAGCCGGGCGTTGGCCGGCAAGATCGCCATGGAGCTGCGCGAGACCGGCAAGCTGAAGCGTGACGCCGAGGGCAAGATCGTGCGCGACGCCGAGCGCCAGGCCGTGCGCGAGCCGGGTCGCTTCGAGGCGCTGCAAGGCGGCGGCTGGTACATCGAGGAGTACGGGCGGGCCCAGATATCCTTCAACCTCCTGAACCACGAGCTCACCTCCATGCACGCGGTGTTCGACGCTTGTTGCGAGGAGGCGGAGAAGCTCGGCCTGAGGGTCACCGGCAGCGAGCTGGTGGGGCTGGTGCCGCTCGACGCCATGCTGGCGGCGGGCGATCACTACCTGGCCCGGCAGGGGGCGACGGCGGGGGTGCCCGAGAAGGAGCGCGTGCACTCCGCCGTGCTGTCGCTCGGCCTCGACGACCTCCAGCCCTTCGATCCGAGAGAGAAAATCGTCGAGTACAAGTACCGCGGCGCGCCGACCGGGCTCAAGGCCATGAGCCTGATCGACTTCGTCGACGAGCTCTCCTCCGACTCGTTCGCACCCGGCGGCGGCAGCGTGGCGGCACTGTGCGGCGCCCTCTCGGCCGCTCTGTCGGCGATGGTGGCGGTCCTGACCTGGTCGAAGCAGGGCATGGAGGAGACGCGAAAGCTCATGCAGCGGACCGGCCGCGAGGCCCAGGCGCTCAAGGACTGGTATACCGCGGCCGTCGATGCCGATACCGCGGCCTTCATGAGCGTCATCACCGCCCGCCGGCTGCCCAAGAAGACCAAGGAGGAGAAGGCGGCGCGGCGGGTGGCGATCGAGATCGCCAATCAGGAGGCGACGCGCGTTCCGCTCGGCGTCCTGGAGCGCACCGTCGAGGCCCTGGAGATGGCGCACACGGTGGCCAAGCAGGGCAACCCGAGCGCCGTCTCTGATGCCGGGGTGGCGGGAGCGTGCGCCCTGGCGGCGGCCGAGGGAGCGGCTCTCAACGTCGAGATCAACCTGCCTTCGCTGACCGACGAAGCGACGGCGAAAGAGATAGGAGAACGCCGGGCGGCGGCCCTCGCCGCAGCGCGCCGGCTCGCCGCCGCCGTCCAACAAACTGTCGCTGCGGAGCTGGCTGGGTAACTGGCACCTGGACTCTTTATGACGGCCGAAGCGATTACCTCCATCGTCAAGCGCACCGGCGAGGTCGTGCTCTTCGATCGCGAGAAGATCCGGGTGGCGATCTACAAGTCGACGGCGGCGGTCGGCGATCACGACGTCGAGTTGGCTGATCGCGCGGCGGACGAGGTCATCGCCGCGCTGAGCCAGGCGTATTCGGCCGATCTGCCGGCAACGGTGGAGGACATCCAGGACATCGTCGAGCGGGTGCTGATCAAGAGCGGTAACGCCGACGTCGCCAAGGCCTTCATCCTCTATCGGCACGAGCGCGCCAAGATGCGCTCCGGGCGTCGGAGGTTCGCGGGCGGCAACATCCCCTACAAGGCGATGTGGCGAGCGCTCGACTGGGCGGTGGAGCACGACTGTCACACCGTCGAGGCGCTCAACAGGACGATTCGAAAAGGGCACCTGGGCGCTCTGGTGGAAGCCACCGAAGTGCGCTACCAGGGCGCGATCGAACAGGCCGCGCAGGCCGTGCTCGAGCGCCGTGACGAGCTGCGTTTCATCATCGTTGCCGGGCCGAGCTCGTCGGGCAAGACGACCACCACCCATAAGCTGACCGAACAGTTGGCGGCGCAGGGCGTTAAGGCCGTGCCGCTGGGCCTCGACAACTACTTCTTCGACCTCGAGCTGCATCCCGGGGACGAGTTCGGGGATCGTGATTTCGAGACGCCGGAAGCACTCGATCTCGTTCTCATCAACCGCCATCTGGCCGAGCTCGACGCCGGGCGAGCGATCGACACGCCGGTCTATGACTTCAAGACCGGAACCCGGGTTGATCGCACCGTGCGCTTCGAGGCGCCGCGGGGCAGCCTGATCGTGCTCGACACCCTACACGGCCTCTATGAAGGCCTGACGGAGAGCGTCCCCGACGCCCACAAGTTCCGGCTCTACACCGAAACCATCACCCAGCTCAAGGACAACCACGGCCGCTACGCTCGCTGGACCGACGTCCGCATGCTGCGGCGCATGGCCCGCGACTCGCTGTTTCGCGCCTTCGACCCGGAGCGCACAATCCTTCACTGGCATTACGTCCGGCGCGGCGAGCTCAAGCACATCATCGCCAACCAGGCGACCGCCGACTTCCACTTGGACAGCGCCTTGGCCTACGAGCTACCCTTTCTCAAGTACCACTGCTTCGATCATCTGCCGGTCTTTCTCGAGCGCTGGCGCGACGACGAAAAGCGCCTCGACGGCTACATCCGCGCGCGCCGGCTCCATGACCTGCTGGACTCGATCGAGAGTGTCGCTGGCGACGACCTCGTTCCCGCGACGTCGCTCCTGCGCGAGTTCATCGGCGGTAGCGCCTACGACGTGCACTGAGCGGCAGCGTCAGCCGCCCGGCCCCACGCTCGTGACCACTGGCAGCGCCCGGGCTCTGTCCCGGGCGGCGGCCTCCGCTTACCTACGGCGGATCGGCGGTGCCATGGATGACGCTTTCCATGTCGATGCGCTTCAGGGCGCTGAGCTCGGTCTCGAGCTCGGCGAGCTCGGCGGTGAGGCGCCGCGCCTTGCGGGTCAAGGCCGCCACCCGTCTCTCGAGGTCAGCTCGAGCTTCGTCTTGGGTCTCGGCCTCGCTGCGCAGGCGATCCTCCGCCTGAGCCACCGACTGCAGAACAGCGTCTAGGCGTGCCAGTCGCTCGTCGCGGCGAGCGAGCTCCCGACGCAGGTCGGCAGCGACCTCTTCGGCCTCGGCCGCCTTCAGCATGAGCCCGGCCTCGCGTCCATGGGCGGTGTGCGGGAAGAGATCGACCAGCAGTCGCAGGTAGTGCTCCGCCTGGGCCGGGTCGTGACGCGGCGAGTCGGGCTCGGCGTAGGCCATGGCCAGGTGCATGATTCTCGGCGCGTCGCGGTCCGAAAGCTCCGTTCGGCGCACCAAGTACTCTTCGTAAGCGTCGATGGCCGCCGCGTAGTCGCCGGCCGTGAAATGAAGGTCGGCCCGGCGCACGGCGCAGCCCGCGGCCAGGACGACGGCGAGCAGGACGGCCTCCAAGACGGGAAAATCGGTTCCTCTCATGAGCGACCCCGTCCCGCCGCGCGCGCCTCGGGCGCACCGCTCGCTGGAGCAGAATCGGGGCCCGCGGCGCCGGTCGTCTGCTGGCTCAGGGCCGCCAATTCGACGCCGAAGACGCAGCCCTGGGGTCTGTTGTCGCGTACCCAGATGCGGCCGCCGTGGGCCGCGACGATCTCGCGACTGATCGTCAAGCCGAGACCAAAACCGTGGGAGCCTCGGCGACTGCCGCGATGGAACTTCTCGAAGATCTGCTCGCGGTGCTCGGCTGGAACACCCGGGCCTTCGTCGCGGACCGTCATCACCGCCTGCCCGCTGTCTCGCCCGCGCTGCCAAGTCACTGGCGCCCCGGTTCGCCCGCGCGCCTCGAGAGCGACCCGCACGCAGCTGCCGGCCGGGGCGAACTTGATCGCGTTGGCCAACAGGTTGCCCATGACCTGGTGCAGACGGTCGCGGTCGCAGCGCGCGACGACGTCGCTCCCCGGCAGCGCCAGATCGAGGGTGACCTCGCGCTCCCTGGCCGCGGCCGTGAACTCGTCCACCACCCTCTGCAACAGCTGGCCGAGCTCGAGCGCTTCGAAGTCGTACTGCATGGCTCCTGCCTCGAGCCGCGAGAGGTCGAGAACCCTGCGGATCATACCGGAGAGCCGGGCGGCGGCCTCACGATTGAGCTCGAGCATGTGTTTCTGTTCTTGGGTCAAGGGGCCGGCGAGGCCGTCGAGCACCAGCTCATTGGTCTCGCGCATGGCGACCAGCGGGGTATTGAGCTCGTGGGAGACGTGGGAGAGAAAATCGCGCTTGAGCTCGTCGAGCTCGCGCAGACGGCGCACCATGCGGTTGAAGCTGGCGGCGACCTCGGCCAACTCGTCGCCGCTCGACTCGTCGAGCTGCAGGGCAAAGCGCCCCGCTGCCACGTCGCGAGTGCCGGCTGTGAGACGCCGCAACGGCCGGTGGATGGAGCGGATCGTCCACCACAAGATCGGCAGGGCGAGCAGGCAGACCGTTGCGACGACCAGCCAGCCGACTCGCTTGCTGAGGGAGGCCGTGCGGCGCGCCTCGCGTTTCCGGCTCTCGAGGTGCTTCTCGGTTGCTGCCGAGAACTCGCGCAGCTGCGCCCCCAATCGGTCGAGGGCTGCCAGGTGGACCCCCAGATGCGAGGCCTGCGCCGTTTGTAGCTCGCCGTCTAGTACCGCGCTCGACGCTGGCAGCAGCGGCGGCAGACGGCTGTACTCCTGCCAACCCGTCTGCAGCCTCGTCACCGCATCGCGCTCGGCCAGGGACAGCTCGAGCACCGCCAGCGCCCGCAGGCGGGCCCGCGTGTCGGCGTGCAAGGACTCCCAGCCGGCCAGATAGTCGGCGCCGGAGACATCCACCTTGCGCGAGAACTCGTGCAGCTCGACCAGCAAGCGGCTCAGCTCGAGATTGGCAGCCCCGACCCGAAAAGTCGTGACGGGCAGGCTCTCGGTGACTCTGGCCAGGCGTTGGACCCACCAGAACTGGACTGCCAGCACCAGGACCAGGGGCGCGATCAGGGCCGCGGTCAAAGTGACGATCTTGGTCACCAGCCGCATCTACCTACGCTCCGCCGTGATGCCGTAGTGGCGCAACTTATTGCGGATGGTCTTGACGTCGAGCCCGAGGCGGCGCGCCGCGCGCGACTTGTTGTTGCCGCATTGCTCGAGCGTCTCGAGGATGACAATCCTCTCGGCCTCCTGAGCGGTGACGTCGATCGGCAGCACGATGCGCTCGCCACGTGCCCGAGCTCCGTCACGCAGGAAGGGCGGTAGGTGAATGGTCTCTATCCAGCCCTCGCACGCCAGGATCATCGCCCGCTCGATCACGTTGCGCAACTCGCGGACGTTACCGGGCCAATGATACTCGACCATCAGATCGAGGGCCTCGGCACTGACGCTTTCGATATCCACCCGGTGCTTGTCGTTGAAGGTCGAGATGAAGGATTGCGCCAGGAGCGGCACGTCGTCGAGCCGCGCGCGCAGCGGCGGCAGCTCGACGGTAAAGACGTTGAGCCGGTAGAACAGATCCTCGCGCAACCGGCCGTGCTTGACCGCTTCTAGCGGGTTGCGGCTCGTCGCCGCCAACACGCGCACATCGACGGCGATCTCGCGACGGCCACCCAGGCGACGAACCAGACCGTCCTCGAGTACGCGGAGGAATCGAGTCTGCAGCTCGACCGGCATCTCGGCGATCTCGTCGAGAAAAAGGGTCCCGCCGTCGGCCATCTCGAAACAGCCGGGTCGGGCCGTGGTGGCGCCGGTGAACGCACCCGCCTGGTGTCCGAAGAGCTCGCTCTCGACCAGGCCTTCGGGCAGGGCGGCGGTGTTGATCGTCACCAACGGACCCTGCGCTCGCCGGCTGAGGCGGTGGATCGCTCGCGCCGCGACCTCCTTGCCGGTGCCGCTGTCGCCGGTCAGGATGACCGACGCTTCGCTGCCGGCCACCACCCGGATGAGTTTCTGGAGGTTGCGCATGACGCTGCTGTCCCCGATGAGGCCGCCGATGCCGGCGTCCTTGCGCAGCCGACGCTCCAGCCGGGCGGTTTCGACATGCCTGATGAGCCGGCGCTCGGCCGCCGCCAGCAAAGAGCGCAGCTCGTCGTAGTCGATCGGCTTGGTCAGAAAGTCGAGAGCTCCGCGCTTCATCGCTTCCACCGCCGTGTCGATGCTGCCGAAGGCCGTGATCAGAATCACCGGCCGGCCAGGCGCCGGACCACGCAGCAGATCGAGAAGATCCAGGCCGCTCGCGTCGGGAAGCACGACATCGGAGATCACGAGGTCCGGCTGAGTTCGCTCCACCTCGGCGCGGGCGGTGGCGCCATCCACCGCCACCTCGACGTCGTAGCCCCAGTCGCTGAGCCGCATCTGCAGCACTTCGCGCACCGCGGCCTCGTCGTCGACAACCAGGATGGTTTTCTTGGTCGTGCCCGCCATCAGCCCAGTGTGCAGGAGGTCGGAAAGATTTCCCTATTAGATATCTCGCTCGCCACCGGGGGCCACCTCGGCGGCCGACGGCCGGAAGTCACTGCGACAGGGACAGACGGGAAGCCTAGGCGCCGGGTCCTCAGCTGGGGAAATTTTCCCGCTTTCAGCGCACCGTGGCTGCACGGCGTCAGGCCAGGAGGCGATCGGCCTTGGCGGCCCAGATGAAGTCAGCGTCCGCCAGGCCATCGATCTTGTGGGTATAGATCTTGATGCGTACCCAGCCCCAGGTCAGGCTGATCTCGGGGTGATGGTTGATCTCCTCCGCCAGAGCGCCGACCTTGTTGGTGAAGTCGAGCGCCTGGACGAAGTTCTCGAAGCGGTAGGTCTTCTCCAGGTGGTGACCGTCGACGAGCTGCCACTCGCCGCCGAGCTCTTCGTGCCAGTGCGCGAGGTCGTCGCCCGCCAGGGGCTCGACGCCGCCGCGGCACGGAATGCACTCTCGTGAAGCCAGATCGCTCATGGGCTCTCTCCTCTAGCCTGCCTGGCCGACCTTCCTCTTCGCGGCCAGACGGTCGACGAGGGCGCGCAGCGCCCTCTGGGTTTCGTCACTGAACCAGAGCTCGACAATGTCACTCTCCGAGCTGCGATCGGAGACGATCATGCGAATCAAATCTTGCCGCAGCACCGCGCGGGTGGCCAACATTGCCCGACGAGGCAGGGCCAGCATCGACTGCAGATGCGCCACGGCTCTCTCGACGACCTCGCCGGCCGCCGCCAGCTCGTCGATCCAGCCGAGGCGGTGGGCCTCGGCAGCCGGGATCAACGCTCCCGCCACTGTCAGACGCTCGGCTTGCCGGTTGCCGACGAGGCGGCGCAACGGTCCGTAGATCGCCTCCGACAGCGTCAGGCCGACTTGTACCTCGTTGAGGCCGATCCGGTAATCCCCTTCGGCCATCACCCGGTAGTCACAATAGAGCGTCAGCACGGCGCCGCCGGCCGGGCTGTGGCCAGTGACGGCGGCCGCGACCGGGATCGGAGACTGAGCCAGCGCCCGCAACACGCCGAAGAATTCGCGCCACATGGAGGCGATGCCGTCGCGGTCGAGCCCCAGCAGCTCGGGAACATCGAGGCCGCCCGAGAAGATGCCCTCACGGCCGGCGAGCAGCACGCCCTCGAAGCCTTCGCCCGGGGCCGCTTCCAGAGCGCTGCCCAGCTCGCTCAACAGGGTCTGATTGAGGGCGTTGGCCGGCGGCCGATCGAGCTTGAGCTCGAGGATCGAGTCGTGTTCGATTCGGCTCAGCATGGGGTGCCTCCGCAAATGAAAATGGCCGCCTGTTCAGGCGGCCGAGAAATGACTGGCTCCCCGGGAGGGATTTGAACCCCCGACCAATCGGTTAACAGCCGACCGCTCTACCACTGAGCTACCGAGGATCGTTGCGGCTCACGCCGCATTTGGGAAAGCAATCCTAGGGATGCCACCTATCGGTGTCAACAGATCCTCACAGCGTGGAGTCGAGGAAGGGCTTGAGCTGTGACGCCCGGCTCGGGTGACGCAGCTTGCGCAACGCCTTGGACTCGATCTGCCGGATGCGCTCGCGGGTGACATTGAACGAACGTCCGACCTCTTCTAGCGTGTGCTCGGAGCCCTCCCCGACGCCGAATCGCATCCGCAGCACCGCCTCTTCGCGCGGTGTCAGGGACTTGAGGACGCGCACCGTTTGCTCGCGCAGGTTGTTGCCGATCACCGACTCGACCGGCGACTCGGCGTTCTTGTCCTCGATGAAGTCGCCGAGGTGGGAGTCCTCCTCCTCACCGATCGGCGTCTCGAGCGAGATCGGCTCCTGGGCGATCTTCATGATCTTGCGCACCTTGTCGGCAGAGAGATCCATGCGCTGGCCGATTTCGGCGGCCGTCGGCTCGCGCCCGAGCTCCTGCACCAGCGAACGACTCGTGCGGGTGAGCTTGTTGATGGTCTCGATCATGTGGACCGGGATTCGGATGGTCCGTGCCTGATCCGCGATGGCGCGCGTGATCGCCTGACGAATCCACCAGGTAGCGTAGGTGGAAAACTTATAACCCCGCTGGTATTCGAACTTGTCCACGGCCTTCATGAGACCGACGTTCCCTTCTTGGATCAAGTCGAGAAATTGGAGACCGCGATTGGTGTATTTCTTGGCGATGCTCACCACCAAACGGAGATTGGCCTCGATCAACTGTTCCTTGGCAAGGTTGGCACCGATCTCCCCTTCCACAATGGAATGGACCCTCCGTTCGATCTCCTCCGCCCGCATCTGAAGTTCCTTTTCCAGGTTGCGAAGTTCCTTGCGGGAGTTGCGGATGGCCAGGGACAATTCCAGGACAGCATCGTGCCCCATGCGCAGCTTCCCCACTCGCTGCTTCCGATTGCCGCTG
>JAPUJD010000085.1 GCA_027296385.1 Acidobacteriota bacterium
GCAAGTCCGCCGCGCGCACGCCCTCCAGGCTACCGAAGGTCTTGAGCAGCGCTTTGCGGCGACGCGGCCCGATCCCCGGCAGGTCGTCGAGTCGGCTCGCCAGGACCCGCTTCGAGCGCCGCTGCCGGTGCCGGCTGACGGCGAACCGGTGCGCCTCGTCTCTGATCTGCTGCAGGAGCCTGAGCCCGGGGTTGCGGCGCGGCAGCCGCAGCGGTTCCGGCGTCGCCGGCAGGTAGATCTCCTCGTCGCGTTTGGCCAGGCCGAGAATGGGCGTCTCCTCGACGCCGAGCTCGGCCAAGGCTTCGAGAGCGGCGTTGAGCTGACCGCGCCCGCCATCGATGAGGATCAGATCCGGCATCGACCCCACCTCTTCGAGCACGCGCCGGTAACGGCGCGAGACCACCTGGTGAATGGCGGCGAAGTCGTCCTGGCCTGCCATGTTGCGCAAGTTGAAGCTCCGGTAGTCCTTCTTGAGGATGCGCCCGCCCTCCCACACGACCAGCGATCCCACCATCTCGGCACCCTGCAGGTTGGAGATGTCGATACCCTCGATGCGGGTGGGCTTGTCGCTCAATCCGAGGAGCTTCGCCAGGGCTCCAACCGCGGCCTCCGCCCCGGAATCCGCCCTGAAGCGCCGCCGGTGGGCGAGCTCGGCGTTGCGGCAGGCCACCTGTACTCGATGGGCCTTCGGCCCGCGCACCGGAAGCCGCAGATAGACGCGCTCACCCTTGCGCTCGCTGAGCCACTCGATCAGGGCCTCTTCGCCCTCGATCGGCACCGGCAAGTGGATTTCCTTGGGGATGAACGTCGTGCGGTCGTAGACCTGGGGCAGCAACTCGGAGAGCAGGCGCTCGAGCGTGAGGTCGGGCCGGCGCTCCCAGAAAAGCTCTCGCCGATCCAGCACCCGGCCACCGCGCATCACCAGAATGGCGACGGCGGCGTTCGCCCCCGCCAGGTGCGCACCGTAGATGTCGACGTCCTCGCCGCGCAGCGAGCTCAGGCTCCGCTTCTGAGTCACCGAGTCGATCTCCGCCAGGGTGTCGCGCAGGCGGGCGGCGTGCTCGTACTCGAGGGCGGCCGAAGCCTGCTGCATCTCCTGCTTGAGCTGCCGGCTCAGCTGCTCGGTTCGCCCACTGAGAAAGAGCCGCGCGTCCTCGATCGCCCGATCGTAGGCAGCCTGGGAGGTGAGGCCCTCGACGCAGGGGCCGAGGCAGCGTTTCATATCGTAGTAGAGGCAAGGCCGCGGCAACGTGCCGTCGATCTCGATCGTGCACACCCTGATGCCGAAGAGCTTCTGGCTCAGCTTGATGGCACGGCGCGCCAGCCCCCCGGGAAGAAAGGGGCCGAAGTACTCGGCGCCGTCCTTGAAGATGCGGCGGGTAAACGCGACGCGAGGGTAAGCGTCGCGCAGGGTGAGCTTGACGTAGGGGTAGGTCTTGTCGTCGCGCAGCAGCACGTTGTAGCGCGGCTTGTGCTTCTTGATCCAGTTGTTCTCGAGCAGGAGCGCTTCGGCTTCGGAGTCGGTCTGCACGAACTCGAGGCCCGTCGCCTCCTCCACCATCATTGCCAGGCGCCGATCGTCGGCGAGCCGACGATAGCTGGCGACCCGCTTCTTCAGCGACTTCGCCTTGCCAACGTAAAGCGGCCTGCCCTTGGCGTCCCGGAAGATGTAGATACCGGGCATGTCCGGCAGCTCGCGGATCTGATCTTTGAGTCGAGTCTCCACCGGAGGCGATTCTATGGCCTCGATCCAAATGCCCTTCTGCTGGCCCTGGCCCGGCTGTCGACGAGTTCCTGCTGACCGACCAGGCGCAAAGCTCGAGAAGGGGGCAGATCCGCCGTTGCAGCCGAGGCAGGTAAGAAATGCTCCTAGTGTCCCGAGCGGCACGGTCATACGATGTCCTCATGCTCGAGCTCCGCCTTTCCGCGACCGCCGCCGTCGTTCTCGTGTCGACGTCTCTCCTCTCCTCTCCTCTCGCCGCCGGAGAGCGTCAGCTCAACGCGGTCTGGCGCGGCGCCTGGGTCGTCAGTCGGATCGCCGCCCATTCCAACTGCGACGGTCGCTACACCAACAACCAGGTGAACGGTGACCTGGTGTCGGGTCACGGCCGGCAGCTCTTCGAGCGAGGCGAGCTCGGCCGGGTGAAGAGAATCAACCTCAATCGGCGCAACATAGAGGTCTTCATCGACGTCGTCGAGCCGCTGCTGGTCGAGTACCAGGATGGCCCCTTCGACCTCTACGAGGAGATCTCGTGCAAGATCGAGCTGCGCATCCCGCGTCCTCCTGGTAACGACGTGGCCTTCCATGCAGCGATAGCCGCCGCCCTCCTGCGCCACACCTCGCCGTCCGCAGCCGAAGCCTCACCAGAGTGGAATCAGCGCCGGCGCGACCCCTACCCCGAAGGCCATGAGGAGACCCTGGCCGAGTACGAGGCCTGGCAAGCCGAGCAGTACAACCTGGCGGTTCAGGCCGCGCTCGACGAGTCCATCTCCACGGCGGCTCGCTTGATGGGCCGCATCGAGAACGACACCGAGTACCTCGCAGGCTTTGGCGCCGGGATAGATCACGCGCGACGTGAGTACTTCAGCGACGATTGCGACACCCTCCTCTCGATGACGCGATACGGCTTCGTCCACAACGCTCCGGACGGCAGCTCCAGTGGTTTCGAGGACGGCTACGAGGACGGCCAGCTCCTCTTCTTTCACCTCGAGCGCTCGGCGCACCTTGGCGACTGTTTCCTGGTTCCCCTCCCAGGTTCACCGGGTCGGTGACACGCTTTCAACACGTGTAGGATGGCCGAGAGCCGGCACCGAAGTCGGTGGAGGGCCGGCGGGAAAGCCGCCCACGTCGGTCAGACAAAGGGGGAAAGCCATGAAGAAGATCGTGATCTCGTCCGCCGTGCTGTTCGTCGTGTCGATGCTGCTGGGATTCGTCGTCCACGGGATGCTGCTGCATGGCGACTACGAAGCCTCCGGGCTAATGCGCTCGGCGGAAGACCAGGAGGCGAAGTTCGCCTTCATGCTCCTGGCACACGTCATGATCGCCATCGGCTTCACGCTCATCTACCGCCGCGGTCGCGAGAACAAGCCCTGGCTGGGTCAGGGCGTGCGCTTCGGTCTGCTGTGGGCCTTCGCGTCCTTGATCCCCATGTACCTGATCTACCACGCCGTCATGCCCTTCGAGATCGGGCTGATCGGCAAGCAGATCGTGTTCGACACTGTCGCCGTCGTGCTGCTTGGAGTCGTCGTAGCGGCCCTGAACAAGGAGTAGCGGCCCCGCGTCACCGACTCGGGGCAGGCAGGGGCCGTGCAGCCAGGCGCTCGGTGTAGCAACATGCGTATCGTCACTTGGAACGTCAACGGCCTGCGAGCTTGCGCGAGGAAGGGCTTCTCGCAGTTCTTGCAGAGCTCAGGTGCCGATGTGTTGACGCTGCAGGAAGTGCGCGCGTTTCCCGAACAGCTGGACGACGGGATACGCGCACCTCTGGGCTGGCACACCGCGTTTGCACCGGCCGAAAGGCCAGGCTACAGCGGGGTCGCCATCTACAGCCGGATACCGCCCGACCGGATCGACGACTCGTTGGGCGAGACACGTTTCGATGTAGAGGGCCGCTTCATCGTCGCCCATTTCGGCCGCATGGCGATTGCCAGCGTGTACTTCCCCAAGGGTAGCGGGCGCAATCGCGACAACAGCCGTGTGCCGTACAAGCTCGACTTCTACGCGGCTGTTTTCGAGCGCATCGAGCGCCTGCGGCGCCGCGGCCCGGTGTTCGTTGCCGGTGACTACAACACCGCGCACGAGGCCATCGATCTCGCCCGGCCGAAGGCCAACGTCAGGGCCAGCGGATTTCTTCCGGCGGAACGGGCCGAGATGACCCGCTGGCTCGATGCGGGCTGGGTGGACACCTTTCGCGCCCTGCATCTGGGCAAGCCGGGCCACTACACCTGGTGGCGCCAGTTCGGTGGCGCGCGGGAGAGCAACGTGGGCTGGCGTATCGACTACGTCCTGGCGTCCCGGTCCGGGTTCCGGCGTGTCCGGGAGGCGTTTATCTGGCCAGAGATTCTCGGCTCGGACCATTGCCCGGCGGGGGTGGATCTCGTCCCGGTCTCGGTGGCACAGGAGCACGGAGCGCGCTGAGGGCGGTACTTGTCAACACCGGCGGAGCTCGCCTGCGCCTGCCTCCTCGACGGAAGGGCTGCTAGGCACTATAGATCTGGAGCTCGCGCAGCTCCTTGAGCCGATCCCGGAGGTCGGCCGCTTCCTCGAAGTCAAGGTTCTTGGCCGCCTTCTTCATCGCCTTCTCGAGGCGGGTGATCTGGACGTTGAGCGGCAGGTCGGACTCGGCAACGGTCTCCTGACGGCCTCGTCGCACGGCGCTGTGGTAGTCGAGCTCGCTCATCTGCACGAGCGGACCGTAGATGTCTTTCAGGATCGTCCGGGGCTCGATGCCGTGCTCTTCGTTGTAGAGGCGTTGACGCTCCCGCCGGCGCTCGGTCTCCTCGATTGCACGCCGCATCGAATCGGTCTCGCGATCGGCGTAGAAGATGACCCGGCCGTGAAGATTGCGCGCCGCCCGGCCGGAGGTCTGGATCAACGAGGTGGCGCTGCGCAGGAAGCCCTCCTTGTCGGCGTCGAGAATGGCGACGAGGGAGACCTCGGGCATGTCCAGCCCCTCGCGTAGCAGGTTGATGCCGACGAGGACGTCGAAGACGCCGCGCCGCAGGTCGGTGATGATCTCGATGCGCTCCAGGGTTTCGATGTCGCTGTGCAGGTAGCGCACGCGAATGCCGAGTTCGAGCAGATACTGGGTGAGCTCTTCGGCCATGCGCTTGGTCAGGGTGGTGACCAGCACGCGTTCCTCGCGCTCGACCACCCGCCGAATCTGAGCCACGAGATCGTCGACCTGCCCCTGCGCCGGCCGCACCTCGGTCTCCGGGTCGAGCAGACCGGTCGGCCGCACGAGCTGCTCCGCCACGACGCCGTCGACGCGCTCCAGCTCCCAGGGGCCAGGAGTCGCCGAAACATAGATGCGCTGCCCGACCAGGGCATCGAACTCCTCGAAGGTCAGCGGCCGGTTGTCGAGCGCGCTCGGCAACCGGAAGCCAAACTCGACCAGCGTCTCCTTGCGCGAGCGATCACCAGCGTACATGCCGCGGACCTGAGGCACCGTCTGGTGGCTCTCGTCGATCACCATCAGGAAGTCCTCGGGCAGATAGTTCAACAGGGTCGGCGGTGGTTCACCCGGCGCCCGGCCGGTCAGATGACGCGAGTAGTTCTCGATCCCGTGGCAGTAGCCCATCTCCTGCAACATCTCGAGATCAAAGAGCGTGCGCTGCTCGAGGCGCTGGCGCTCGAGGAGATTCTCATGCGCTTCCAGCTCCTGCAACCGCTCGTGCAGCTCCTCGCCGATGGAGGCGATCGCCGCCTGGATCCGGTCTTCCGGCGTCACGTAGTGGGTCTTGGGGAAGATGGCGACCTTTTCGATCTCTTCGATGGCGTCGCCGCGCAGCACGTCGAAGCGCACGATGCGTTCGATCTCGTCGCCGAAGTACTCGACTCGCACCCCGAGGTCCTCGTAGGCCGGGAGGATTTCGAGCACGTCGCCCCGCGCGCGAAAGCTGCCGTGGAAGAGGTCGTAAGCAGTGCGCTCGTACTGCATCTCGACGAGCTGGCGCATACCGCGCTCCATGCCGGTCTCGTCGCCGACCTCGAAGAAGCGCAGCATGCCGTAGAAGGCCTCGGGCGAGCCCAGCCCGTAGATGCACGAGACCGAGGCCACGATCAGGACGTCGCGACGCTCGAACAGAGCCTTGGTCGCCCGCAGCCGCAGCCGATCGATCTCCTCGTTGATCGAGGTCTCCTTCTCGATGTAGGTGTCCGACTGCGGCACGTAGGCCTCGGGCTGGTAGTAGTCGTAGTACGAGACAAAATACTCGACGGCGTTGTTGGGGAAAAACCGACGGAACTCCTGGTAGAGCTGCGCCGCCAGGGTCTTGTTGTGTGACAGGACCAAGGTCGGGCGATTGACCTCCTCCACTACCTTGGCGATGGTGAAGGTCTTGCCCGAGCCGGTCACCCCGAGAAGGACCTGCTCGACCAACCCGTCCTCGACTCCCTGGACCAGCTGGCGGATGGCCGCCGGTTGGTCACCCTGGGGGGAGAAGGGTGAGACGAGCTCGAAGCGGTCCACTAGCTGGCGGGGGAAACGGTGGTCCGGGACACTAGGCCGGCGCCAGCGTCACGACCCGCAGCCCCAGCGGGTCGACGCCTGGCGAGGTACCCGGAGCCGAGTCTCCGGTCTCGATCCCGGCAGTGGCTTCGAGGACTTCGATCAGTCGATCGACGTCCTCCTGGCTGGGCGACCGGTTGGGATCCGCGAATCGCAGGATCACGGGCTGAAGCTGCTGCAGCGCGTCGGGATCGACGGTCTGGTCCTTGATCGCCTCCCGCACGCCGGCGAAACCGCGGCGGATCCGCCGCACGTCCTCGTCGGTCGTCGCGGCCGGGAGCCGCGCCACCACCTGCTTCTCCATCAGGCCCAGCCCCCAAGTCGTGATCTCGTCCGCCTTGACGAAGAAGACCACGATCGCCACCAGCATGAGCAGCAGAAAGCCGCCGCAACCAAACAGGGCGGCCTTGGCGCAGCCGCTCCTCACCTGACCCGCCGCTTCGGGCCTGAAGGGCTGTTGAGGGCTGATTGGCTGGTTCATCAATTCGCCACCCGGTCTCGGTCGGCGGCTAGGCTAGCACGCCTCGTATAATCTCCCTGACCATGGACATCGCTCGAATCAAGGACCGCCTCAGAGCCGGGCGGGACCGTCTCCCGGAGCCTACTGAGCGGCCCGGACCGCGCTCCGGTTGGCGCCGGCGGTGGGTCTGGTGGCTGCCGATCGCGACCCTGGCGGCCGGCGCTCTCGGCGGCGTCGGCGTGGCGGCGGTCATCCGCATGCCACGGGTCGATTCGCTGGCCGACGTCTCCCTGGGCACCATCTCCCGGTTCTACAATCGCAACGGCGAGGAGTTCGCCAGCTTCGCCCGCGAGCGTCGCGTGTTGCTCGTCGAAGGAAAGGTTCCGCCCCTGCTGCGGCAAGCGATCCTGGCAGCCGAAGACGCCAACTTCTTCCAGCATGGGGGCATCGATCCCCAAGGAGTTCTGCGTTCGGTTCTGCGCAACGTGCTCGAGGGCAGCCGGATCGGCGGCTCGACGCTCACCATGCAGCTGGCGCGCAAGCTCTACCTGACGCCCGAGAAGACCTGGCGCCGGAAGATCGAGGAAGCCCTGCTCACGGTCGAAATCGAAAAGCACTACAGCAAGCAGCAGATTCTGACCCTCTACGCCAACCTGATGTACCTGGGGCACGGTAACTACGGCATGCAAGCCGCGGCGCTCGATTTTTTCGGCAAGTCAGTGGAAGACCTCGGGGTGAGCGAAGCGGCCACCCTGGCCGGCATCCTCCAGCGCCCGAGCTCCTACAGCCCGCACAACCGGCCCGACCTGGTGACTATGCGCCGCGACTACGTGCTGCGGCGCATGTACGAGGAGGACTTTATCACCGAGTCCCAGCACGAAACGGCGCGAGCGGAGCCCCTGCAGGTCGTCCCGCGTCGCGGCAGAGCGCCGGAGGCTCCGTTCTTCGCCGAGGAGATTCGGCGCGACCTGGAGAGGCGCTACGGCAGCGAGCTCCTGCTGCAACGGGGACTGCAGGTGGCGACCACCCTCGAGCCAAGCATCCAGCGGGCTGCGGAGCGCGCGCTCCACCACCAGCTCGTGACTCTCGATCACCGCCTGCGAGGGTGGGTGGGAGCCGTCGAGCAGGTGGCCGAAGACGAGATCGAGACCTGGACCGACCCCTCCTGGCGAGGCCTCGTCGTCAAACCGAACGAGTGGGTCAAGGGGCTCGTTCTCGCCGCCGACCGCCGTCAGGCCGAGGTGCGGATCGCAGAGACGGTCCATGTGCTCGAGCGCGACGGCATGGCCTGGACCCGGCGCACCCGGCCGTCGACCGTCCTGTCGCGTGGCGACTTGGCGTGGTTCCGCTTCCTGCCACCCGAAGAGGGTGACGGACTCGGCCCGTTGCAGCTCGAGCAGGAGCCGCTCCTGGAGGGCGCGGTCGTCGTCCTGGAGTCCGGCACCGGCGCCGTCCGCGCCATGATCGGCGGCTGGGATTTCGGTCGCAGCCAGTTCAACCGCGCAAGCCAGGCCCGGCGCCAGACCGGTTCAGCTTTCAAGCCCCTGGTCTACGGCGCCGCCCTCGAGATGGGCTACACCGCGGCCGACACCCTCTTCGACGCTCCGGTGGTCTTCGTCGGCGCCGACAACACCCTGACCTACAGCCCGCGCAACTTCTACCGCGAGTACCACGGCATCTCGACCCTGCGCCAGGCACTCGAGAAGTCGTACAACGTCACCGCGGTCAAGCTCCAGGACCTGGTGACCGCCGAGCGGGTGATCGATTTCGCCCATCGTTGTGGCATCCGGGCCGACCTTCGACCCTACGCTAGCCTGGCACTCGGAGTGACCGAGGTGTCGCCGCTCGAGCTCGCGATGGCGTACTCGACGATCGCCAACCAGGGCATCGCGTTCAATCCCTACCTGATCGAGAGCGTCTCGGACCGCAGTGGCCGCGTCCTCGAGCAACACGCCCCACAGGCGAGCAAAGCGATGGAGCCGCAGGTGGCTTTCCTCCTCACCCACATCCTCGAGGGCGTGATCGATCGCGGTACCGGTAGTCGGGCCAACGGGCTCGACGTCGCCCTCGCGGGCAAGACCGGCACGACCGATGGTTTCACCGACGCCTGGTTCGCCGGTTTCACACCGAGATACACCATCGTGACCTGGGTCGGCCACGACCAGAAGAAGCGGATCGGGACCAACATGACCGGCGCCGAAGCAGCGCTACCGATCTGGCAGAGCATCGTGGAGGCCGGTCTCGAGGAAGGCTGGATACTGCGTGGCGAGCGCTTCGACGTGCCCCCGGGCATCACCTTCGCCCAGATCGAGCACACCACGGGCCTGCTTCCCGGGCCGGCGGCCGAACAGGTGATCGAGGAGGCGTTTCTGACCGGTACCGAGCCGGCCCAGTACTACGACGCCAAGTGGGCTCGGGTCGCCGCCCTGCCCTGGTTCCAGCAACGTGCATTCTACTTGCCGAAGGACGGCGAGCGCATGCCGGATGACATAGAAGATTGGACCCTCGTCCAGGAGGCCTGGGAAAACAGCGAACGCGAGGAACGCGAGGCTGAAGTCACGCGCCCTTGAAGCCGACGACGGCGAAGTCCTGATAACCGAAGAGCAGGCCGTCGAGCCGGTCGCGCAAGGCGTTGACCTCGTGCGCGAGCTCCTGCTGCTCGGCCGGTAGGTCGGCGGTGCGGATCTCGGGCAGGCGCTGCTCGTCGGCGAACTGCCGCAGATCGAGCCGTTCGACGCGTTCGAACCCCGCCTGCTCGTAGAGCAACTCCAGCATCGCCGGGTGGACCGGGCGGCGATGGGTCGGATCGATCCAGAAGTTGCGTGCCGCCACGACCAGCGATAGTGGATTCGGCGTCTCGAGGATCAGCACACCGCCGGTGCCGAGCGCTCTCCAAGCCAGGCGCACGAGACGCCCGAGGCTCGGCGCCGGCAGGTGCTCGATGACGTGAAATGAGACCACGCCGCCGAGCGAGCCGGGGGTGATTTCCGCCAAGGCCTCGAACAGATCGCCCGCGACGGCGTCGAGCCCCTTCTCCACGCAGGAGCGCACCATCTCGGCGCTGCTATCGATACCACGGGCAGCGATCCCGAAGCCCGCGAGCACCGTCAAGGCCTCCCCCCGTCCACAGCCCAGATCCAGCACTTCGCCCCGTTGCTCGAGGCCCCGTTGCTCGAGATAGGGGCGGTAGACCGCCAACCGATCGGCGATGTCGCTCTCGAGGCCGCGGAAGCGCTCCTCGAGGTCAAGGTACTCCAGCTCCTCATGGGCACGGGCGAGCTCTGGCGTGGGCTCCTGGTCAACCACTGCCAGCAATGCCCCCAGCTGGCTCCACAGCTGGCGGCTCTCGCGTCGGTAGCTGTCGAACTTCTGGTCGACGCGGGCAAAGAGGGCGTCCGAGTGCCGTGTGACGTCGTCGAGACCCTGCCGCTTGAACTCCTCGAGATGGGCCAGCCGCCTGGCGTGCTGCTTGACGTCTTTCTTGAGGTCGTCGCGGACCTGGGTGAGGTCACGATGGAGGTCGTCGGTCCGCTGCTGGAGATCGAGCAAGTGCTTCAGCCCACCGACCAATACCAGGTTGAACTGCCGCTGGCGCTCCCACAGGTCTGCCTGCGGCGCCCGGACGAGGGGCCGCAGCCAGATCTTGAGGCGGACGATCAGCCGGCCCCACAAGCCGCGATGACTCTGAATGGGGAACTGGTGGTCCCCCTCCCAAAGCCATCCCCAATCGTCGGGAGCGCTGGTGCGGCCCGCGACGAGCTCCTCGATCGTCAGCGCCTTCTTGGCGTCGACCTCGTCTGTCATGAGCTACTCTTCCGCAACGACCGAGACCTGTACCTCCGCCACGACCTCAGGGTGCAGATCGAGATGCACGACGTGCTCCCCCAGGGTCTTGATGCCGCCCTCGAGATCGAGGCGCCGTTTGTCGACCGAAATGCCCTTTTCTTCGAGAGCCAGCGCGATATCGGCCGCCGTCACCGAGCCGTAGAGCGTTTCGGCCTCGCCGACGCGCTTGGCGATCGTGACTCGCGTGCCGGCGATTTCGGCCGCCCGTGCCGCTGCCTCGTCGCGCTTCTGGTTGTGGCGCACGTCGATCTTCTTCTTCTGTTCCTCGTAGTACGTCAGGTTGGCCGGCGTGGCCCTGAGACCGCGGCCTTGGGGAATCAGGTAGTTGCGGGCGAAGCCCGGCTTGACGTTGACCACCTCGCCGCGTCGGCCTATTCCGCGCAGGTCCTGCAGGAGAATGACTTCCATCGCTGTCTCTCTCAGTCCGCCACGTAGGCCAAGAGAGCCACGTGCCGCGCTCGCTTGATCGCTTGCTGGATCATGCGCTGGTGCTTGGCGCAGTTTCCCGAGATCCGGCGCGGCAGAATCTTCGAGCGCTCGACGATGTAGCCCTGCAGGAACTTCGTATCCTTGTAGTCCACCGAGATGCGCTTGTCGGCGCACATGCGACACACCTTGCGGCGACGGGGGAACTTCGACTTCTTCCGGCCTTTGCCTTTGCCACGTGGCGCGGGCATCAGCTGGCCTCCACCGCCGCCACCTCGACGGCTGGCTCTTGATCGGGCTCGAACGGAAACCTCATGCGCCCGACATCCGTGCGCACGGTGAGGTAGCGCAGGATCTTCTCGTTCTGCTGCATGCGCTGTTCGAGGAGCGGGAAGGGGTGGACCCCCTCCTCGGCGCGAACGTGCAGGAGGACGTACTTGCCCTCGCTCAGCTTGTTGATCTCGTAGGCCAGCTTGCGCTTGCCCCAGCTCTGCTCTTTCGCGATCTCGGCACCGCCGGACTGTAAGAGCTCTTTCACGTCGTCGGTCAGGGCGACGACCTCCTCGTCGGGCACCCGCGGGTCCACGATGAACATCAACTCGTAAGTTCTCATGATTCCTCCCTACGGATTTCAGTCCCCAGCAACGGGAACAGAGAGGGTTGCGCTTTGGCGTCCATACCGGAGCCGGTGGGACACCGCTTCGACAGACCGGGTATTGTACTGATCTGCACGACAAAGACAACGCTGGCCGGTGGACCTCGGTGCGATAGAGTCGACTCATGCGCCGCTTGCTATCTATATTTGCCTGGCTTCTCATCGCCCTCCTCTCCCCGTTCGCCGAGCCGCTTTCGGCCGCGCCGAGTCGGGCCACCTACGATCGGATCTCGACCCACCGACTCGCCCCCGCCATGGCAATCCCAGCCTCGGGCGTCGCATGGCGCATCGATGCCGCCGAATGGATCCTCGAGTCAGGCTCCCTGCGCCTCCAGGAGCCGGTCGACGGCGTCGTCACCGGCCTCTGGTTCGAAGGCCACGGCCGTCTTCGGCTGCCGGTGCCCGACCCGATCGAGCTGCGACAGCTGCGGCGACTGTTGAAGAATCCTGACCTGGACATCTTGGCGCTCTCGTTCGACAGGATGCTGCTGCGCTCCTCCGGCGGACCGCCGAGCTCGCTGTTTCCGGCTCCAACGGCTGGCGGCAGCAGGCTCGCCATTTACGAGAGACGGCATGAGCGCTACGTCAAGATCTGGCGTCTGGATGTCGATTCGCGCGTCGTCGCAGCACTCGGCATACCGGGCGCCACCTACTGGAGAGCCGATATCCGTACAGCGGATTACGGGTGGCTCACGGTGACCTACGACAGTCAGGAAGCCGAGGAGCTGACAGTCGAGTACTTCGATAGCAGCTTCGACTTCCTCGAGAGTTGGCTGTCCCTGGATCGAGCTGCCGAGCGCACCGCCGAGGGCCGCCCGGTGAGTCTGCCCAACCCGGTATTCGACATCAACCACATCGACCTCCGGGCGGACCTGACGCAGGTCGCTCGCAAGTACTCACGCTCGATCGACGGCCGGTTCTGGACGCGGGTCGAGCTCGAGGTGCTCCAACCCGATGTTTCGGTGCTGCCGTTCGCCCTGCGCGCACGAGCCAGGGTCACCGCTGTCAGTGATGGCACTGGACAGCCGCTTCAGTGGATCCGGAGTCACTTCGGCGGGCGCAGCGGCTCGATCGACAAGGAAGTCTACGATACGTCGCTCCTCGTCTTCCTGCCGACGAGTGTCAAAGCGGGCGCGGAGCTCGCGATCCATATCGACTACGAGCTGCGGATTCCCAAGTACGCCAGCGGCCGCTCCTGGTATCCCGGCGGGCGAGACACCGGCGGGCTTCACGATCGCCACACCGCGCGCCTAGAGCTCACCGTCGACGATCGGCACGGGCTTCAGGCTATGGGCGAGCTCGTCGAGGAGCGTAGCGAGGGCAGGAGCCGCACTAGCGTCTGGCGGCTCGACCGGCCGGCCAAGATGATCACCTTCACCATGCAGAAGCACACGTACGCCAAGAAGCTCGAGCAGGAGGGAGTTCCCTCGCTGACGACCGTTGGCGAGATCGGCGAGCGGTTGAGCGGACTCAACGAAGAGCGCATCGACCACGTGGCCGAAGTCACCCTCAGTGCGATCGACTATCTTCAACAGGTTCTCGACTTCCCGCTGCCGGACAAGCACTTCTACGCCACTCTCATCCCGGCGGGCCATGGCCAGGCCTTTCCCGGTTTCCTCCACCTCAGCGAGCTGACAGCCGTGCTCGACTCGGCGGCAGCCGTCGAGCGCTTCCGCGCCCATGAGGCGGCCCATCAATGGTGGGGGCACATCGTCGGCTGGAATTGCTATCGCGACCAGTGGCTCAGCGAAGGCTTCGCCGAGTACATGGCCCTGATGTACGTGCACGACGCGGTCGACGGCGGCGACAAGATCTTCCGCGAAGCGATCACTGCATACAACAACGAGATCCGCGGATCCTTGCAGTCGGCCTTCAGTAGGTTCGCCCGCCCAGGCTATGCCCTCCTGACGTCCCGCGGGGCCAAGCGCATCGGCCCGATCGCGCACGGGTGGCGGGCCGGTGTCGGCGAGACGCCGACGGCCTACCAGACGCTCGCCTACTACAAGGGCGCCATGGTGCTGCACATGCTACGCACAACAGTCGCCTTGATGACCAAGTCCGACGACGCCTTCATCGCCATCCTGCGCGACTTCGTGCGCTCACATGTCGGCGGATACGCCACTACCGATGATTTTCAGGCCGCCGTAGAGCGTAACGTACCGGCAGACTGGTCCTGGTTCTTCGATCAGTGGGTCTACGGCGCCGAGATCCCGACCTACGCCTGGGACTACGAGATCGTTACCGCCGGCGGCGAGTTCACCTTGCGCATCAACGTCGAGCAGAGCGACGTCAGCCCCGGATTCAAGATGTTGGTGCCGGTCGAGGTGGCCTTCGGCAAGGGCCAGACGGGCAAGCTCGCAGTCTTCGTCGACCAGCCCTCAACGACCTTCGAGTTCCAGCTCTCGTCGAAGCCCCGCAAGGTCACGTTCAACGCCGGCGACGCGGTGATCGCCAAGGTGAAGAGGCGCTAGTGTAGTGTCTCTGCAGTCGTCGATGCCCTCGAGGCCGTGCTAGAAGACCGCCCCGCAGCCCGAGATGCCCACCCGAGCTGACCTGCCCGTCGTCAAAACCGGATATCGGCCGCTAGCCAGAGGGAGCTCGCCGAGTCGCCACCGAGATCGAAGGTCTCCCACTCCGCTCGCAGTCCCAGATTCTCGAGGATGCGAACACTGACGCCCACACCGAACAGCGCCCCGGTGCCCTCGCTGGACAGAGGCCGCGGCCCGGCGATGGTGATCTCGTGCCCGCCCTCTTCCCACCACAGAGCTCCGGCCTTGGCGAAGAGCTCGACGCGATCGAGCGGCAGGCGGCCAACGAGCGCGATCGAGTAGCCGTCGAGCCGAGTGTCGAAGCCAGCGTCGGCGAGGTTGGGACAGCAGGTGCGCGAGCCGAAGTCGTAGTAGGTCCCCTCGACGCCCAGATGGCGGCCCAGGTCGACGCCGCCATAGAGCTTCCAGCTCTCGTCTAGGGCCTCCACTGCGAGTCCCTGGACGGGCGCTTCGAACTGACTCGTCGCCACCTTCTCTCCCGCACCGAAGCCCAGGTAGAGCTCCGCTGCGCCCAGCCAGGCAGGCGCGAGGAGAAACAGCGAAAGAGCGATCCGGATCTTCGGCACGATCTGACCTCAGAGGCTGCAACAGCCGCCAGCCGGCGAATAGTCCCTGCCGGCAGGACCACGGCCCGCCGTTCTCGGCGGGCCGTGGTCTTGATAGCCAATCCGTACTAGATCAGCAGCGGGGCGATGACCAGCGCCACGACCGACATGAGCTTGATCAGGATGTTGAGGCTGGGGCCGGCCGTGTCCTTGAACGGATCGCCCACCGTGTCGCCAACGACCGATGCCTTGTGGGCGTCGGAGCCCTTGCCGCCATACGCGCCGCCCTCGATGTACTTCTTGGCGTTGTCCCAGGCGCCGCCAGCGTTGGCCATGAAGATGGCCATCATCACGCCTGAAGCCGTCACGCCGGCCAGCAGACCACCCAGAGCCGCCGTGTCGTAGAAGCCGACCACCACCGGCACCGTCACGGCGAGCAATCCCGGCAGCACCATCTCGCGCAGCGCCGCTTGAGTCGAGATGTCGACGCACTTGGTGTAGTCGGGATCGGCCTTGCCCTCCATCAGACCGGGGATCTCCTTCCACTGCCGCCGCACCTCCTCGATCATGCTGAAGGCCGCCCGGCCGACGGCCTGCATGGCCATCGATGAAAAGAGAAATGGCAGCATCGAACCGATAAACAAGCCACCCATGACCTTCGGGTCGGCGATATCGATGGTTTCGATGCCGACCGTCGTGCGAAAGGCGGCGAACCGAGCCAGTGCCGTCACGGCCGCCGAGCCAATGGCAAAACCCTGGCCGATGGCGGCCGTGGTATTGCCCACCGCATCGAGCTTGTCGGTGCGCGCGCGCACCTCCGAGCCCAGGGCCGCCATCTGGGCGATACCGCCCGCGTTATCCGCGATCGGTCCGTAGGCGTCGACCGCGAGCTGGATCCCGGTCGTCGACAGCATGCCGAGAGCCGCGATGGCGATACCGTAGAGGCCGGCCTGATCGTGAGCGATGAGGATCGCTGCCACCAGAACGATCGTCGGCAGCGCCGTCGAGCGCATACCGACCGCCAGTCCGGCGATGATGTTGGTGGCCGCGCCGGTCAGACTGTCCTTGGCGATGGCCCGCGCCGGCGCCTTGGCCTCCGACGTGTAGTGCTCGGTAATCTTGCCGATCAACACCCCGCCGACCAGGCCGGCGACCGTAGCAAAGAAGACGCCATTGGCGCCAAACTCCTTGCCACTGAGCACGTAGGTCCCCTCGAGCAGACGGTTGGCCAGGAACCAGATCAGCGCCAGCATGGCGATGGAGGCGCCGAAAGTCCCGCGATCGAGCGCGTGAGCCGGGTTGCCCCCCTCCTTGATGCGCACCAGGAAGGTGCCGCCGAGCGAGACGATGACGCCGAGACCGGCGATCAACATCGGCAGGACGACGAGCATCGGTGTGTAGGCATCGCCGTTGGCGTGGGTCGCGTTGACACCGAGCACCAGGGAACCGACAATCGATCCGACATAAGACTCAAAGAGATCCGCTCCCATGCCAGCCACGTCCCCGACGTTGTCACCCACGTTGTCGGCAATGACGGCCGGGTTGCGCGGATCATCCTCTGGGATTCCGGCTTCGAGCTTGCCGACGAGATCAGCGCCGACGTCGGCCGCCTTGGTATAGATTCCTCCGCCAACGCGGGCAAACAGAGCGATCGAGCTCGCCCCGAAGGAGAAGCCGGTGAGCACCGTCACCACCGTCCTGAGATCGACCTGCGAGTTGCCGGTGTCGAACATGGAGCCGTAGAGCAAGTAG
This sequence comes from Acidobacteriota bacterium, assembly GCA_027296385.1. Lineage (GTDB taxonomy): Bacteria > Acidobacteriota > Thermoanaerobaculia > Multivoradales > JAHEKO01 > CALZKB01. The sequence continues at coordinate 16,464 of JAPUJD010000085.1, forward strand.
AGGAGGGAGAGCCCAAGGACACCGAGTCCGACGACGCTGAAGCCCATGACCGAACCGCCCGAAAAGGCGATTCGCAGGGCGTCGTTGAGGCTCGAGCGGGCCGCGGCCGCGGTCCGCACGTTCGCCGCGGTCGCGACCCGCATGCCGAAGAAGCCGGCCAAGGCCGAGCAGACCGCGCCCGAAACGACGGACAGCCCAACCAGCCACGAGCTGCCCTCCCTGCCGGCGTTGGCCCAAGCCAGGATCACGGCCACGACGAGGACGAAGATCGCCAGGATCCGGTACTCGCGGCCGAGAAAGGCCATCGCACCGTCTCGGATGTGCCCGGCGATGGTCTGCATGCGGTCGTCGCCGGCGTCCTGCTTGGCGATCCACTGGCTGCGCAGCCAGGCAAAAAAGAGCGCCAGGACGCCGCAGATCGGTACCGCGTAGATCAAGGTTGGTGAATTCACTCCCTTTCCCTCCAGTCTTGGTGACGGTCGGCTCTAGCCGTTGAATCGATTCATGACCTGCTGGGGCTCCTCCTCCAACCAAGCCCCGCAGGCGTCCGCTGCCCGCTCGATCAATGCCTCTACCTCTGCCATCTCGTCCGCCCGGAAAGGTTCCAGCACGTACTCCACGAGGTCCTCTCCGGCCGGCGCGCCGTCGGCAGAGCCGACACCCAGGCGCAGCCGCGGCACGGCCTCCGAGCGCAGATTGTTGATGACACTCTCCATCCCGCGATGCCCCCCTGGGCTGCCCGCAGGCCGGAATCGCAGGCGCCCGAGCGGCAGGTTGACGTCGTCGTAGATCACCAGGCAGTCCTCGGCTCGAGCCTCGTAGCGCTCACTCAGGCAACGCAAGGCGTAGCCGCTGCGGTTCATGAACGTCTGAGGCTGAACCAGCATTGGATCCCCCACTGCGACGAGGGCGTTGCACTCTACTCGGTCGAGTGCCACGCCTCGCCGACGAGCCAGCTCGTCGATGACGCGAAAGCCGAGGTTATGCCGGGTCTCAGAGTACTGCGTGCCTGGATTCCCGAGCCCGATGAGCAGCCGCTGCGGCTTCTCGTCAGGCGTCTTCCTCGTCCTCGTCCTTGGCGCGACCTATGACCTCCGGCTCGTCCGGAATCTCCTCGATCAGGGTGACCACGTCCTCGACCTCGCCAGCCTCCTCGACGTCCTCCGCCACACGGCTGTGGCCGAGCGATACGAGAACCCGGTTCGCCTCGCTGAGGAGCTCGACGCCCTCCGGCAGATCGAGATCCTTCGCTTCGACATGGTCTCCGACTTCGAGCTTGGTCACGTCGAGCGTGAATGCGGCCGGGATGTCAGCGGGCAGGCACTCGACATCGACCTCCCGGGTCACGAAATCGAGAACCCCGCCCTGGTTTTTGACGCCCTCGGAGGTCCCCTCGACGGTCACGACGACGGTGACGCGCACCTTCTCATCGAGCAGGACCCGCTGGAAATCGATGTGGGAAATCCGGCGTTCGACCGTGTCGATCTGAAGATCTCGAATCATCGCGTGGCGGCTCTTGCCCGTGTCGCCTAGCTTGAGAAGAAAGACCGCATTCTCGCTGCCTGTCTCCTGCAGGAACTCGTGCATCATCTTCTCGTCCACCTTGATGGCGACGGACTCCTTGCCGCCGCCGTAGACCACCGCCGGGATCGATCCGGACACACGCAAACGCCGATTGGCGTTCTTGCCGGTCTCCTCCCGCGGATATACGACTACTGTGACATCGCTCATGACAACTCCTTGTTGACTAGACGAAGAGAGAGCTCACCGAGCTGTCCTCGTGAATGCGCCGGATGGCTTCACCTAGGAGCGGCGCTACCGAGAGTGGCTTGAGTTTGCTGCAGGCGGCGAGCTTTTCCTCCAGGGGTGTGGTGTTCGTGACCAGCACGGCCTCGGCACTCGATCGCTCCAGGCGCTCGAGCGCCGGACCGGAGAGTACCGCATGGATCCCGGCGGCCAGAATCCGCCCGACGCCTTTCTCTTTGAGGGCCTCGATCGTATTCGCCAACGTGCCAGCCGTATCGATGATGTCATCGATGATCAGCAGATCCCTGCCTTCCACGTCGCCGACGACGTGCATCACTTCGGCCTGGTTCGGCGCCGTGCGCCGTTTGTCGACGATGGCGATGCCCACTCCCAGTCGTTTGGCGATGGCGCGGGCCCGAGCCACGCCTCCCGCGTCGGGAGAAACGATCACCAGGTCCGGGATCTCGAGCTCGCGAATGGCGTCGAGGAGAACCGGCGCCGCGAACAGGTGGTCGGTCGGGATGTCGAAGAAGCCCTGGATCTGGCCGGCATGGAGATCCATCGTGAGGATGCGGTCAGCACCGGCGCCGGAGATCAGGTTGGCAACGAGCTTGGCCGTGATGGCAACTCGCGGCTGGTCTTTCTTGTCCTGGCGCGAGTAGGCGAAGTAGGGGATCACGGCGGTCACCCGCGACGCCGACGAGCGCCGAAACGCGTCGAGCAGGATGAGGAGCTCCACCAGATTCTCGTTCACCGGCTGGGAGGTCGGTTGCACGAGGAAGACGTCGCAGCCGCGAACGTTCTCTTCGATCCGACAGAAGATCTCTCCGTCAGAGAAGTTCTGGGCGTGCAGCTTCCCCACCGCGAGACCGAGGGAGCCACAGATCTCCTCGGTCAGCGCCGGGTGGGCTCGCCCACTGAAGATTTTCAGTTGGCCGTGCGTCGAGGTCATGAGTCCGCTATCCGGGGTATCGTTCTGGCTGGGGCGGTAGGATTCGAACCTACGAATGCCGGCTCCAAAGGCCGGTGCCTTACCGCTTGGCGACGCCCCATGGTGTCCCGATTCTCAGCTAGTCCAGAACGTGTCGCTCAGGTGCTTCTCCGTCACTTCTTCGAGTGAGCTTTCACCCGTCGTCGTCGCTTCACCGAGGGGCTCGGTTACCTCGGTGGGCTCCCGATCCTGCGTGCCCGGCGACGACGGTCTCTCCAGCCCGGTCGTCGCTCCCGTCTCCAGGGGCTCCGAGGCTTCGGAGGGCTCGTCCCCGTTGAGCACCCTTTCGTACTCTCCCAGGATCTTGTGTTCGAGCATCTGTCGGGTCTCGCTATTGAGCGGGTGAGCTATGTCCTTGAACTTCCCATTGCGCTTGCGTCGGCTCGGCATGCTGATAAAACGCCCGTCGCGGCCCTCGATGACCTTGATGTCGTTGACCATGAAACAATCATCGAGAACGATGGAGACAAAGGCCTTCAGCTTGTCGTCCTTGACCGGGAAGACCTTGACCTCCGTCACCCTCATAACCCGTTTCCCTCGCTGTCGCTAGCTGAGCGAGCCGCCCTCACCGCGGCCCTGGACATCGTCCTTACCGCATAGACCTTGGCTTCGCTCGGAAGATACGCCTCGACTTCACCGCCTTGCCGGGAATCAGCAAAGCAGGCGAATACCGTTGCTCCGCTGCCTGAAAGCCGGACGCACGAAGCGCCAGCCCGGCGCAGCGCATTATATACGGATCGCACCCGAGGAAAGCGATCTAGGACGGGGCGCTCCAGATCATTGAAAGCGTCCAGAGCAGCGATGTCCCGCACCGCTGCGCCGGCGAGAAAGTCGACGATACCCGCGGGCAACGGGCGCGGCCTGGGTGGACCCAGAGCCGCGAAAACCTCCGCCGTCGACACGCTGACACCGGGGTCGACCAGTAGCACTTCCTGCTCGGCGAGCTCGGATAGCGGGATGATCTCGTCGCCTCGGCCGACCCCAAGAGCGGTGCCGCCGACGAGAAAATACGGCACATCCGCCCCCAGCGCCCTGGCCACGGAGCGGAGATCCTCCGCCGCCACCTCGAGACCGAGGATCTCGGGAACCGCTTGCAGTACTGTGGCCGCGTTGCTGCTCCCTCCGCCTAGCCCGCCTCCGGCCGGGATGCGCTTGCGCAGCTCGATCGAGACCCCTTGGTCCGGCGCCCAGCGATCGAGGATCGCCTTGGCCGCACGATAGGCCAGATTGGAAGCGTCCTCGGGAGCGCCACCTTCCGGCACCCGCAGCTCGATGCCTGAGCCGGCACGTGGCTCGATGGAGATCAGATCGTGCAAGCTGACCGTCTGGAACAAGGTCCGCAATTGGTGATAGCCGTCCGGCAGCCGGCCATCGATCTGCAGGTGGAGATTGATCTTGGCAAAGCTGCGGTAGGTCTCAGGCACTGCAAGCACCCTCGGCGTACCCTTCGGGGATGATCTCTCGCAGCGGCTGCGCTGACGGCTCGACCACGAGCGTTGTCCAGCGGTACTGCTCGCCGCCGCGGCGCGACAGTATCCCGCCGTTCTTTTGACGGATCCACCACAGCGTCGGGCCGTCGGCATTGACGAGCGACCAAGAGGTGAGCCTTCCCGCCTCGTAACTCATTCGCCACCGCCTTCCGGCTTCGTCCTCGAACTCGTCGACCGCGCTCCCGGGGTCCACCGGTAGCTCACCCGCTAGCACGCGCGGCAAGGCTGCCAGCGGCAGCTCCTGCGGATGAATGTCGTCCAGACGCAGACCGGACCCACTGACGCAGAACTTTCTTTCGCGGTGATCTACGAGGACGCTCCGACCGGGTCGGAAGTCGAGACCCCAGACCTGGCGCCCGACGATGTCCGAGACGGCGATCTGAAAACGCTCGGACCCGGTCGTGCGCAGGACGACTCTGAGGCTGACGCGCCCAGCGCCGCCGTCGTAGGTCAAGCGGTAGAGACGTTGCTCTCCCGCCGTTTCCTCTGCCGTTTGCAGGGCGACCGGTGCCGGCACCGAAGCGCACGCCAGCGCTATCAGCGCGGCCAGCCCCAGGGCCGCGCGCGGACCCGCAGCGTGCTGCACCTTGGGCTTCAAGGAGTGCCGAGCTGGCGAAGTTTTTCTTCGACCTGAGCCGCATTCTCGGCCTCCAGAGTGAGCGCGCTGCGATACCGCTCGGCAGCCTCCTCCCTTTGGCCGAGCGCCGAATAGACGTCTCCGAGGTGCTCGAGTACCACCGGGTCTTCGACGAGTCCGGCGGCCCGCTCCAGATGGGAGAGCGCCTCCGCGTAGCTGCCGAGCCGAAAATACGCCCAGCCTAGGGAATCGACATAGGCGCCGTTGTCGGGGTCGAGGGCTACTGCCCGTTGCACCATCTCGAGAGCCTCGTCCAGGTTCTCTCCATTGTCGGCCCACATATAGCCCAGATAGTTGAGCGCCGGAGCCGAGTTTGGCTCGCGCTCGAGGTAGCGTCGGAACTGTCCCTCCGCCTCCGCCTCCCGGCCGGTGCGCTCGTAGGCGGCGCCGAGCCAGAAGAGGGTCTCGAGCTCATCGTGTCCTTGCGCCAGCAGCTCCTCCAGGTAGGGGACCGAGCGCTCGAAGTTCTGCTTGCGCTGGCAGGCCTCGGCAGCTAGGAGAAGGACCTCGCGGGTGCCGGGCGCCGTTAGGTGGCGCAGGACCTCGTCCGCCTCCTCGCCCAGCCCCAGCCCCAGCAAGGTCTCGGCCTGACGAGCCAGGGCACGGTCGCGAACCTGCGGGACGCCTGCCGCTCGGGCGAGCCAGTCGAGTGCCTCCTCGGCTCGCCCGAGCTGGCTCAGGGCTTCGGAATGGAGCAGTGCCAGCTCGGCCTTGGAGCCATCGAGCTCACCCGCCAGGCGGGGCTCGAGCAGCTCGGCCACAGCGCTCCACTGCCCGGCGGCGAAGAGGTGGCGTACCAGGAGCTGCAAGGCTTCGGTGCGGTCCGGCTCGATCTGTAAGAGCCTCTCGAGGTCGGCTCTTGCCTCCTCTCTGCGTCCTTGCGCGGTCAACAAAAGCGCCCGGAGGAACAGGCCCCGGGGCTCGGCCGGATCGGCGTCGCTCGCGTCCAGGCTCCGATCGAGCCAGTAGAGGGCCTCGGAGAAGAGCTCGAACTCGTAGAGCGCGCCGGCCAGTTGCCGGAAGAGGGCGCTCTCACCGCCGCTCTCTCGCGGGGTCGAGCTCAGCACCTCGGCTGCCCCTGTCCGGTCGCCCCTTCTCCGCCGCAAGCCGGAGAGAGTCAGGCGAGCGCGGATCGAGGCCGGGTGGACCCGCAGGGAATCTTCGATCGCGGTCTCGGCCTCAGTCATGGCCCCTGAGCGCAGCAGCGCATCGATGAGCGAGCCGTGGAGAGTACGGCTCTGGGGCCAGTAGCCCAGAGCCTGGCGGAAGACTTCCGCCGCCTCGGCGAAGCGCTCCTCGCTCAGGTAGATCCGACCTAGAGTCGACATGACCTCGAGGTCACCGGGATCCATCGACCGCAGTCTCTCGAAAGCAGTCCTGGCCTGGTCGAAGACCTCCGCCCGCCGGCGTGCCGCCTGCAGCTGGAGCTGGCCAACAGCCTTGAGTACCCGGGGATCGTCCGGTGCCAGACTGCGCGCCGTGGCTAGCTCCACGGTCGCCGCCTCGACAGCGCCCGAGTTGAGCAGGTAGTCCGCGTACTCGATGCGCAGATAGGGGTCGTCCGGTACAGCGGCCACTGCCTTCTCGAGATGATCGCCGGCCTCGGCATACGCACCTTCGTCGATCAGAATCTTGCCGAGAGCGAAATGATAGGGAGCCTCCCCTGCCGTCTGCGCGTTGGCAACGGCCGAGACCTGAACGACTATCGTCAAGGCGACGAGCGCAGCTGCTCTTCTCACGGACTCAGAGTAGCAGAGGGCGTGAAAGATGTCCTTTACAAGCCTCCGGCCCCTCCCTATAATAGATTTCTCTTCACTAAGTTACTTAGTATAAAGCACTTAGACTCTAAGATGGCTTCCATAGAGCAGGAACTACAGCACCGGACCCGCCTCTCGGGGGCCGATCTCGCCCGCGCCGCCAGTCGGCGCCAGGAGATGGGCGGACAACTCGAAACCGCGCTCCTGGAGCTCGGGCTGCTGGGCGAGAATGAGCTGAGTCCTGCCCTGACCGCCCACTACGGCCTACCCGCAGCTACAGTCGAAGACTTGCGAAGTATTCCGGCATCGGTCCAGGCGCTGCTCTCGCACGAACAGGCGGGCAACTACATGGCGATCCCTTTCGCCGCCGGTCCCGGCCGCGTGGACCTGGCCGTCGCCGGCGACCTCGACCTCGAGAAAGCCGATGAGCTGGCGTTCTTGCTCGGGCGCAGGATCCGACTGTTCGTCATCAACGAGGTGCGCATCGCCCAGGCGCTTCAGCGCCACTACTCCCAAGCCCAGCCGGCACGACTGCTCAACCTTGCCGACCGCCTCGACCGCGGCCTCGGCCGCTCGAGCGATCTCGCCAGCGAGCCACTTCCCGAGGACGAGGCGAGTCCGGTCCCCCTCCCGGGGACCTTCAGTAGCTTCGGCGCCTCGCCAGGAGGCAAGCGAGAGTCCAGTCCGGCCGACTTGCGCCGGCGCGTCACGCCCACCAAGCCTCGCGATGAGCGGCGTTCCATCGAGCTCACCGATGAGGAACGGCAGGCCATCTTTGGCGACGCCAAGGCGGCCGAATCGCCGAGCGAGCCTGCGGCGCTCCAGGTGCCGGCCTCCGGCTTGGCCAAGCTGAGCAACGACCTCCAGCTCGCAGACTCCCCCACTGCCGTCGGCGGGGCTCTGCTCGACTACCTGGAGAACTTTTTCCCCCAGACGCTCCTCTTGCGGCCGGAAGGTGAGCTATTTCGAGGTTGGCTCGCCCGCGGCAGGGAGATCGATCGCGGCGAGCTGCGGCGCCTGATCACTGGACCGGGGCTCGCCAAGGAGTGGCGGGACCAGTTGGCCGAAGAGGATGCCGTGGCAACCCAGTTGGGTGCCTCCGCCGCTGCCAGCGGACTCGGCAAGCTGTTCCGGCTCGACGAGGGAAGTCCTCTATCATTGGTGCCGGTTCGGGTCCAGCAGCGAATCGTCTGCCTCGCCGTGGGCGCCGTCAAACGCAAGCTCGAGCGCAACGAAAGAGAGCTCCTCGGCAACGCCAGCCTGCGGACAGGTCTGGCTCTCCAGAGCTGGATACTGCGGCACAAGAAGCGTCCCGACGAGGCTCCC
>JAPUJD010000086.1 GCA_027296385.1 Acidobacteriota bacterium
TCGGACGGCCACGGTCTGAGCACCCGGCGACCGGAGCTCGCCGAGGTGAGCGACCGTCTGGCGGCGCGCTACGGCAAGACCACGGCCCGCGTCTGCCTGCACGACAACCCGAGCGCGATCCTGGCCGACGCATCGCCGAGCCTGCCGCCACTCGAACCGCGCAAGCGCTTGTGGCCCTGGGGCTAGACGGCCTTCCTCGCCCCGATTCGTCGCGGCCGGAGTGGGGTGGCGCAGGCTGGCTAGAAGCGAACCCGGCGACCGTCGACTGACCAGCTCTCGGTGAGGAGGCGACGCAGAGCCAGCGGATACGCGCGGTGCTCCTGCGCGAGAATTCTCGCCGACAGCGCCTCTTGCGTATCGTCGGGTTCGACCGGCACGACACGCTGGACGACGATGGGACCGTGATCGAGCTCCTCGTCGACCAGATGCACAGTACAGCCCGTGATCGCGACACCGTAGTCGAGCGCCTGACGCTGAGCCTGCAGGCCTGGGAATGCGGGCAAGAGGCTCGGATGGATGTTCAGGATGCGCTCGGGGAAAGCGCGAACAAAGGTCGAGGTCAGGAGCCGCATGTAGCCCGCCAGGCAGACCCATTCGGCTCCCGCCGCGGTGAGAGCGGCCACCACCTTGCGGTCGTGAGCCTCGTGAGACGACTCGGCGCGATGCGGTATACAGACCGCCTCGAGACCCCGCTCGCGCGCCTTCTCGAGCCCTGGCGTGCCCGGTGCGTTGGAGAGGACCAGGACGATCTCAGCCGGCAACTTCCGTCGCTCGATGGCGGCATGGAGAGCGAGAAAGTTACTGCCTCGCCCGGAAAGAAGGATCGCGACCGGCGTCGGCATCAGTCGTCGAAGAGATCCGCTTCGACGGCACCGGTGGCCGGCGGCGGAAAGTCGTAGACCACTCCGGTGCCGCCCTCTTGCACCGTGCCGATGGGCGCCGGCTTGCTCCCCGCCGCGGCCAGTGCCGGCATCATTTCTCCGGCCGCGGCAGGATCGATCACCAGCACCATGCCGATGCCCATGTTGAAGACCCGCAGCATCTCCTCGGTCTCCACCTTCCCGTGCTCTTGGAGAAGGTAGAAGACCTCCGGAATCTCCCATGCGCCGACCTTGATCTCCGCCCGCGTCCTCTTCGGCAGCACCCGCGGCACATTGTCGGTCAGCCCGCCCCCGGTAACGTGGGCCAGGGCATGAAGTCGCTCGTCGGCAAGCCAGGGCTCCACGGCCGCCAAGTACGAGAGGTGAGGCGCGAGCAGGAGCTCTCCTACCGTCTCGCGAGTCTGGGCGCCGGGCACGCGGTCACCGACGCCGAGTCCGAGGACGTCGAAGAACACTTTGCGCGCCAGGGAGTAGCCATTGGTGTGCAGGCCCGCCGAGGGCAGCCCCAAAATCAGGTCACCCGCCCGGACGCGGGAGCCGTCGATCACTCGCGGACGATCCACGAGGCCGACGATGAAGCCCGCCAACTCGTAGTCGCCCGGCTGATAGAAGCCGGGCATTTCCGCCGTCTCGCCGCCGAGCAAAGCGCAGCCGTTCGCCTCGCAGCCGGTCGCCACGCCGCCGATCAGTTGCTCCATCTCGGCCGGATCGAGCACGCCGGCGCCCACGTAGTCGAGAAAAAAGAGCGGCCGTGCGCCCTGGACCAGGATGTCGTTGACGCAGTGGTTGACGAGGTCGCGGCCGACGGTCGAGTAGTCGCCGGCCAGGCGCGCCACCATCAACTTGGTGCCGACGCCGTCGGCCGAGGCGACGAGCACCGGCTCCTCCAGCCCCGTGAGGTCGGGCCGGAAGAGCCCGCCGAAGCTCCCGAGCTCAGAGAGAACCCCGGGGGTGAAAGTCGAGCGCACCCTCTTCTTGATCCGCGCCAACGCCTCGTCTTGGGCGTCGATGTCGACGCCTGCGGCGCGGTAGGCGGACTCGGTCAAGGCGCGGCTTCTTTCTCCTGCGCGAAGAGCTCCGCCTGACGCCGGTCTTCCGAGCCCACGGGCTCGGGATACTCGCTGGTCCAGCAGGCGGTGCAGTAGCCCTTGTCTTCGCTGGTGAGCGACGCCTTCATGCCGTCGAGCGACAGAAAGCCGAGGCTGTCGGCGTCGACGAAGTCGCAGATCTCCTCGATCGAGTTGTTGGCGCCGATCAGCTCCTCGTGCGTCGGCATGTCGATGCCGTAGTAGCACGGCGAGACGATCGGCGGGCAGGAGATCCGCATATGGACCTCTCGCGCCCCGCCGTCGCGCACCATCTTGACGATCTTCGGCGACGTCGTGCCGCGCACGATCGAATCATCGACCAGCACCACGCGCTTCCCCTCGATGAGCTGGCGCACGGGGTTGAGTTTGACCTTCACCCCGAAGTGACGGATGGACTGCTTGGGCTCGATGAAGGTGCGGCCGACGTAGTGGTTGCGGATCAGGCCAAACTCGAGCGGCAGGCCGGATTCACGGGCGTAGCCCAAGGCGGAGAACAGACCGCTGTCGGGCACCGGCACCACGATGTCGGCGTCGGCCGGAGCCTCGCGGGCCAGCCGCGCCCCCATCGCCAGCCGGGCCTGCGATACCGAGTCGCCGAAGACCACGCTGTCGGGCCGGGCGAAATAGACCAGCTCGAAGAGGCAACGCGCCGGCTTCTGAGTGCGCTCGATGCGGTAGCTCTCGAGCTCGCCACCGCGCGCCACCACGACCTCGCCGGGCTCGAGCTCTCGCACCGGGCGCGCCCCGAGTAGGTCGAAGGCGCAGCTCTCCGAGGCGAAGCAAGCGGCGCCCTCCAGCTCACCCAGGATCAGAGGACGGAAACCGAAGGGATCACGCGCCGCGATCACCGCCTCCGGGGTCAGCAGGATCAGCGAGTAGGCGCCGCGCACCCGCTGCAAGGCGACCATCAGCGAATCGACCAGGTCCCGGCGCGGATTGCGTGCCATCAGATGGAGGATGACCTCGGTGTCACTCGAGGTCTGGAAGATCGAGCCGCTGCGCTCGAGCCGCCGGCGCTCGGCTACCGCATTGACCAGATTGCCGTTGTGGACAACCGCGATCGGTCCCATCGAGGTGTTGACGACGATCGGTTGCGCATTGTCGAGCACGCTCGTACCCGAGGTCGAGTAGCGCGTGTGCCCTAGGGCGCGCACTCCCGGCAGACGGTCCAAGGTCTCCTCGTCGAAGACGTCGGCGATCTGCCCCATGCCGCGCTCGACCCGTAGCGCGTCGCCATCCCAGGAGACGATGCCGGAGCTCTCCTGCCCGCGGTGCTGCAGGGCGTAGAGCCCGAGATAGGTGAAATTCGCCGCGTCGGCGTGGCCTTCAATTCCGAAGATGCCGCACATCGTTGGATTTCGCTCCCGGCTGAGAGGCAATTATGGTCTTTGTCGCGCTGGGAATCCAGCCGCCGAGTCGCTGGCGTCAGGAGAGGCACCCATCGCGAGCGCGGACGCGACTTCCAATGTAGAATCGCCGCGCCGACCCGGTCTGGCCGCCCGGAATCCGCGTCGCACGCTCGTCTGATGATCCACCGGATCGAAATCGCCGTTCGCCGGGGTCTGTCCGATGCCCGCGCAGAGCACGCGGCGCACCAGATTCGCGAGTTCCTTCACCAGCCGGTAACCGCCGTCCGCACCCGCGACGTCTACCACGTCGAGGCCGATCTCACGGCCGACGAGATCAGCCGGATGGTGGCGGAGCTCACCGATCCGGTCCTCCAGACGGGCGCCGTCGGACGGCTCGATGACGGCCCCTTCGACATCGCGATCGCCGTTGCCTACAAGCCTGGCGTCGCCGACCCGGTCGGCAAGAGCGCCCTGGTCGCGATCGAAGACACCCTGGGGCGCAAGCTCGAAGAGGGCAGCGCCGTCTACACGTCGGTCCTCTACCTGCTCGACGGGGTCGACGAGCAGCAGGGGCGAAGGATCGCGCGCGATCTACTCGCCAACGCCGTCGTCCAGGACACGCGGGTCGAAACCCACGACGAATGGAGGGCAGCGCCACCGAGCCTGGAGGTCCCCAGGGTCGAGGCCGGACCCCGGCCGGCGGTGCGCATGGTGGATCTCTCCGGCACCGATGCGCAGCTCGAGCACCTCAGCCAAGAGGGCTTGCTCGCTCTTTCGTTGGACGAAATGCGAGCCATCCGCGACCACTTCGAGCGCGCCGGCGACGATCCGCGACGCCGGGCAGCAGGTCTAGCGGCGTCGCCCACCGACGTCGAGCTCGAGTGCCTGGCGCAGACCTGGAGCGAGCACTGCAAGCACAAGATCTTCAACGCCACCATCGACTACCACGACGGCGAGGGTGAGCCGCAGCGCATCGATTCGCTGTTCAAGTCCTACATCCAGCGGGTCACCGAGGAGATCCACCAGGAGCTCACCGCCACCGACGATGGCTCCTGGCTGGTTTCGGTCTTCCACGACAACGCCGGCGTGGTCGCTTTCGACGACAGCGTGCACCTGGTCTACAAGGTCGAGACCCACAACTCGCCCTCAGCCCTCGATCCCTACGGCGGCGCCATCACCGGCATCGTGGGCGTCAACCGCGACCCCTTCGGCACCGGCCGCGGCGCGGCTCTCCTGTCCAACACCTGGGGTTACTGTTTTGCCTCCCCCTTCTTCGACGGCGAGCTGCCGCCCGGCCTCCTGCATCCGAAGCGGGTGCGCGACGGAGTGCATCGCGGGGTCATCGACGGCGGCAACCAAAGCGGCATCCCCTACGGTCGCGGGTGGGAGATCTTCGACTCGCGTTACCTCGGCAAGCCGTTGGTCTTCTGCGGCACAGTCGGCGTGCTGCCGGTGACGATAGCCGGCAGCGCCGGTGAGGAGAAGGCCGCACTACCCGGGGACGCGATCGTGATGGTCGGCGGGCGCATCGGTGCCGACGGCATCCACGGCGCCACCTTCTCGTCGGCCGCTCTCGATGAAGCCTCGCCCTCTCAGGCGGTGCAGATTGGCGACCCGATCACCCAGAAGATGATGTTCGACTTCCTCCTCGAGGCCCGCGACCAGGGGCTCTACAACGCCATCACCGACAACGGCGCGGGCGGCCTCTCGTCGTCGGTCGGGGAGATGGCCGAGGGGCCGGGCGGCGCGCGGCTCGATCTCGAGCGGGCACCGCTCAAGTACGCTGGTCTCGCTCCCTGGGAGATCTTGCTCTCCGAGGCTCAGGAGCGCATGACGCTGGCGGTGCCACCCGACAAGCTCGGCGCCTTCCTGGAGCTGGCGGCCCGGCGCGACGTCGAGGCTACCGTGCTTGGGCTTTTCACCGACGAAGGCTGGCTCGAAGTGACCTACGGAGCCGAAACAGTCGCCCTGCTGTCGATGGAGTTCCTCCACGAGGGCAACCCCGAGATGCACCTTACCGCGCGCTGGCAGCGGCCGAGCTTCCCCGAGCCCACCGCGCGGCCGAGCGATCACTCCGAGACGCTCCTCGACCTCGTCGGACGCCTCAACCTGGCGAGCAACGAGAACAAGGCGCGGCACTACGACCACGAGGTGAAGGGCCTGACGGTGGTCAAGCCGTGGGTCGGTGAGAAGGGCGACGTGACGGCGGAGGCCACGGTGTTCCTGGCTCATCACCGCAGCTTGCGCGGCTACGTCCTGTCCGAGGGCATCAACCCCTTTCTCTCCGACCTCGACACCTTCGCCATGGCCGCTGGGGCCGTCGATGAAGCCGTCCGGCGGCAGCTCTGCGCCGGGGCCCGTCTCGATCGCATCGCGGCGCTCGACAACTTTTGCTGGCCCGACCCCGTGCTTTCGGCCCAGACACCGGACGCCGAGTACAAGCTCGCCCAGCTCGTGCGCGCCTGCCGTGGCCTCTTCGCCGCCTGCCGGGCGTACGGCGTGCCGCTGATCTCGGGCAAGGACTCGATGAAGAACGATGCGATCATGGGCGGGGTGAGGATTAGCGTGCCTCCGACTCTACTGGTGTCCGCGATCGGCCAGATCGACGACGTTCGTCAAGCGATCACCGTCGACTTCAAGACCGCGGGCGACGCTCTCTTCGTGCTCGGTGCGACGAAGGCCGAGACCGGCGGCAGTGAGTACTTCCGCTACCTCGGCGAGCGCGCGGGGCTGACCGGGGAGGCCGGCGCTCCGACCCCCTACGTGGGCAACGCCGTACCGAAGGTCGATCTCGACACCGCGCTGGCGCTCTACCGTGCTTTCGCCAGCGCCGTGGCCGCCGGCTGGGTGCGCTCCGCCGCCACCCCCGCCAAGGGTGGCCTCGGCATGGCTCTCGCTCGATCGGCCATGGCCGGCCGGCTCGGCGCCGAGCTCGATCTCGGGCGGTTGCCGGCCGCGGCTGATCTGGCAATCGACGACCTGCTCTTCGCCGAGTCCAACGGCCGCTTTGTCGTCACCGTGGCGCCGGCCGACGCCGAGCGTTTCGCCGAGCACTTCCAGGGCCACGCCTGTAGCCGCGTCGGCAGAGTCACCACCGAGCGACGTCTGATCCTGACGCGCGGCGCTACACCCGTCGTCGACGTCGAGTTGGCGACTCTGACGAAGCGCTACAAGGAGGGTCTGGCCCATGCCTGAAGGGCTGGCAGCTCGTGTCGAACCGGCCGAAGTGGCCCGCCGGCGAGCCGAAGTCAGGGTGCTGGTGCTCACCGGGCTCGGCCTCAACTGTGAGGTCGAGACGGCCGAAGCCTTCCGGCGTGTCGGCGCCACGCCGCAGCTCGTGCATTTGCTCGACGTTTTGCGCGGTCATGCTGCCGAGCCGCTCTCGCATTATCAGATCATCGCGTTCGCCGGTGGCTTCGGCTTCGGAGACCACTTGGGCGCCGGCTTCGTCTACGCCAACAAGGTCCGCTGGCAACTTTACGACCAACTGCTCGAGTTCATCGACGACGGCGGCCTGGCTCTGGGCATCTGCAACGGCTTCCAGATGATGACCCGGCTCGGCATGGTGCCCGGATTCGACGGCGACTACCGCACTGCGCGCGCCACGATCGCGCCGAACGACAAGCTCGGCTACTGGGATACCTGGATCCGCCTGCGGGTCGATCGAGAGTCGCCCTGCGTCTGGACCCGGGGGCTCGACTCTCTCGAGCTGCCGACGCGTCACGGTGAGGGCAAGTTCCTGACCGAGAGTCCCGAGGTGCTCGCGCGCCTGGAGGAGGGCCATCAGATCGCGGTGCGCTACGTCGACGCGGCCGGCAATGCGACCGAGGGCTGGCCCGACAACCCCAACGGCTCTCCCGGCGGCGTTGCCGGAGTCTGCGACCCGACCGGTCGCCTCTTCGGTCTCATGCCCCACCCCGACGCCTATCTCTATCCCTTCCAGCACCCTCGGTGGTTCCGACAGGACGACGCCGAGCGGCCGGCTGAAGGTGGCGGACTCGCCATCTTCCGCAACGGCGTCGACTCCGTGGCCTTTCCGACCTGAGGATCACCCTCGCGCCCTACATCGGCGTCTTTTCGGGCTGGCTGGCCCTCACTGTCAGCCAGGGGGTCGGCACGAACTGCTCGCTGACACAGACTCGGGCGTTCGAGCCGTGCTCGCCGAGGACCCGCATGATCGCCTCGGCGGCCAGCCCCGGACTGTTGTTGGTCCGCGACAGGTGATAGAGGACCACCCACTGGAGGCGATCGTTGATCAGCTCGGAGAGACCCTCGGCCGCTTCACGATTCGACAGATGGCCGTGACTGCTGGCTACCCGCTGTTTCAGATGCCACGGATAAGGCCCCCGGCGCAGCATGTCGAGATCGTGATTGGTCTCGACGACGAGGCCGTCGAGATCGGCCAGGTGAGCCCAGGCCAGGCGGCTGGCGGTGCCGAGATCGGCGGCGAGGCCGATCCGGCGGCCCGAGCCGTCCTCCACCACCACGCCGATCGGATCGTGAGCGTCGTGAGGTACGCGAAACGGATGGATGAGAAAGCCCTCGAGACGCCGCGGCCGACTAGACTCGAGCTCGCGGGTCGGCACCGGCTTGGCCGCCAGCCCGCTGTGTTCGAGAGTGCCGGCGGTGGCATAGATCGTCGCGGCGTGGTGCTGGGCGAACCGGGCGGCACCGCGGACGTGATCGCCGTGCTCGTGCGTCAGAACGATCGAGGCGATGGTGGCAGGGTCGATACCCACCGAGAGCAAGCGCTTCTCGAGCTGCCGGCAGGAGAAACCGGCGTCGAGCAGCATGCGATGAGAGCCCGACTCGATGACGACGCTGTTACCGGCGCTGCCCGAGCCCAGGACACAGAGCCGTAGCGGAGCGGGAGCCAATCCGAGATGGAGCTGCACCTCTAGAACTCGTAGGTCTTGCCCTGCTCGATGAAGCTCACGTCGGGGTGCGCCATCTCCTCGACCTCCTGATGGATCTTGTCGATGTACGGCGGCTTGAGGTGATGAAGGATGACGGGTACGCTGCGCTCCAGCTTGCGCAACTCGGCAAACATCGTGCGCGGTGTCAGGTGCTGCGCGCGATCGGCCATTCGCTGCATGCCGTTGTCGAAGCTGGTCTCGAGGAACACCGCCGCCAGATTGGGCACGCTGTTCGCGATCTCCCACATCCGCGTGGTGGGACCCGTGTCGCTCGACCAGAGCACGGCGGCAGAGCCCCGCTCGATGAGAAACCCGTGAGTCGGCACCAGATGGTGCGTCGGGATGGGGGTGAAGCGCAGGCCCTCGATCTCGACCGGTGTCTCGTCTCGAAGCTCGTGGAATCGCAGCGCCGGCACGAGATGATTGGGCAGGCGCGCGAAGTCCGGCCAGAACGTATTGTTGAACAGATGCCGGCGGACGGCGTAGATCGTCGCCGGCGACGAGTAGATGTCGATGCGGCAGTCGCCGTCACCGTAGACGTTGTCGATGAAGAAAGGCAGGGAGTTGGTGTGGTCGATGTGCGAGTGGGTGAGCAGGATGGAGGTGACCTTGCGCTGTTCCTCGACCGGCAGCATCCGTGACAGACAGCCGGCGTCGAGGGCCACCTTCCCGTCGATCAACAGACAGGTCATACGGCACTCTTCGCTCTCCCCACCGTAGCCGCCGAGAACAGTAATCCGCATCAGGTGTCAGCTCCAACCCACCGAGGGCGTGCTGCCGCTCCCAAGAGGAACCTCGATCGGATCGTATAGCAAAGCGGCGACGATCCTGCGTTGAAGCCGTCACCCCTTGCCCTGGAGGGAGCTGGCAGCTAGAAGCGGGCACCAATCCAGAACGACGTCTCGAAGTCGCTGGCCGAGCTGTCGAAGTCCGTGCGCTTGGCGAAGTCCCAGTTGACGTCGAGACCGAACAAGCGCGTTGAGAGACCGTAGCCATAGGACGCAACTCCGTCCTGCAGACTATCGTTGTCCTCGTCGTAGAAATTGAAACCTCCGAGGCTGTCGAACCAAGCTCCACCCACATC
>JAPUJD010000087.1 GCA_027296385.1 Acidobacteriota bacterium
GCCGTTCCCATCCTCCCGGTAGGGGGGTGGGGTGGCGGCGTCGGCGGTTGGCTCGACACCGCGGCCAACCGCCAGACCCTGGACGAGCTGACCCGTCGTCAGCCCGGCAGCCTGTTGCCGGTCGGCCCGGTCAGGCGTCACAACCGCTCCTCCTTCGAGCGTGCCGGCCAGCGCTGACCGCCTGGATTGGCGCCGACCGGGCTTGCCGCTGGCGCCGGCCTGCGAAGGCGCTCGGCCTTGTGAAATCTTTCACAAGGTGCTAGGGTAGCCCCACTGTAAGCTCTCAAGAGCTACGGGAGGTTCCCCAGCCAAACATTGGCCTACCAACCGCGCGGAGATCTACCGATGCTCCGCCCCGCTACCAACCCACCCCGATCCCTGGACAGCCCCAGGGTAAATCCAAACCGTCCCACCCCACCGGAACCTCCCTTCCATTCCCTTCTCCGGTAGCGCCGGACTGCGTACAATAGCTGCTTGGTCGTATCCGCTGACAACCTGCGGGACACCGTGGCATTGGTCACGGGTTCGGCCCATCGACTCGGCAGCGCCATCGCGGCACGCCTGGCAGCGGCCGGCTGCGACATCGTCGTCCATTACGGCGGCTCGCGGAGCGAGGCGGAGGCGACGGCTTTGCGGATTCGCCGGGCTCACGCTGTACAGACCTGGGCTTTGCAGGCCGATCTGGCCGACCCCGCCTCGATCGACCGCCTCTTCGAGGCCGTCGCTGCAACCTGCGGCCGGCTCGATGTGTTGGTCAATAGTGCCTCGAGTTTCGTCGGCGCGCCGCTGAGCGAGGTCGACGCCAGCGCCTGGGACCGGGTCCAGGCGGTCAATGTGCGAGCTCCGCACCTGTGCATTCGCCGGGCGGCGCCGCTGCTCGAGGCTGCCGCAGCCGATCGCGGTACGGCAGCGGTAATCAACGTAGCGGATCTCAGCGGCGTGGTGCCGTGGCGCGATTTCGGGGCTCACGGAGTCAGCAAGGCCGGCCTTTTGCACCTGACGCGTTGCGCGGCACTGGAGATGGCGCCGCGGGTGCGAGTCAACGCGGTGGTGCCGGGAGCGATCCTGCCGCCGCCCGGCGAGACGGCCGACTCCGCAGCCTGGCGTGCGATCGGCGAGCGCATGCCACTGGGCCGGCCCGGCAGGCCGGAGGACATCGGCGACGCTGTGGCGTTTCTGGCCGCTGCGCAGTTCGTCACCGGTGAAATACTCTTCGTCGATGGGGGAGAGCACCTCTTCGGCAGTACCAAGCGATGACGGGGCAAGGAGTGTCGACCAGTGGCTGAAGATCGCATCTTCGTTCGTGACCTGCGTCTGCGCGGGATCGTCGGCATCAATGATTGGGAGCGCGAGAAAAGGCAGGACATCGTCGTCAATCTGACCCTGTGGGGCGACTTGAGCCGCGCCGGCGTCTCCGATTCGATCGACGACGCCCTCAACTACCGTACCCTGACCAAGGACGTCATCGCCTACGTCGAGGCTTCGTCGCACTATCTGGTGGAGAGCCTGGCCACCGCGCTGGCGCGCATCTGCGTCGTCGATCACGGCGCCGAGCGCGCCACGGTGAAGGTGGAAAAGCCCGCCGCCCTGCGTTTTGCCGACTCCGTGGGAGTCGAGATCGAGCGCACCCGCGACGACTTCGAGCCTGGAGGTTCAGAGTCATGAGCGAGATCGAAAAAGTCGAGACGACGGAGGACCTCGACCGGCACGTCGCCGCCTCCTTCGACGGGGACATCTGGTTCTTCAAGCACAGCCTCACGTGCGGCGTTTCGTCGGCCGCCTGGCGCGAGTTCGAGCGCTTCGCCGGCGAGCAGCCAGCCGAGGGGGGGGTGCGTTTCTGCCTGATCGAGATCCAGTCCTCCCGTCCGATCTCGCGCTCCCTGGCGGAGAGGCTCGACGTGCGCCATCAATCGCCGCAGGCGATTCTCGTCCGTGGTGGCAAGGCCGTCTGGCACGCGACGCACTTCTCTATCACCAGCCGGGCCCTCGCCGCAGCCGGGGCGCAAGCCCGAGAGAGTCAGGCATGAAGGTCGTGCTGGCCTATTCCGGAGGCCTCGACACCTCCGTCATCCTCCACTGGATCCGGGAGGCCTACGACGCCGAGGTGATCACCTACACCGGTGATGTCGGCCAGGGGCAGGAAGAGCTCGACAAGGCGCGGCGCGCGGCCGAGCGCAACGGTGCCGCGGACATCATCGTCGACGATCTGCGGCACGCCTTCGTCGAACAGTGGGTCTTCCCGGCGGTGCGCGCCAACGCTGCCTACGAGTGGTACTACCTGATGGGCACGGCCCTGGCCCGCCCGGTCCTCGCCCAGGGGCTGGTCGAGGCCGCCCGCAAGCTCGGGGCCGACGCGATCGCCCACGGCGCCACCGGCAAGGGCAACGACCAGATCCGCTTCGAGCTCTCGGCCTATGCCCTACAGCCCGACATCAAGATCATCGCCCCCTGGCGCGAGTGGGACTTCCGCGGCCGCAGGGATCTGGTCGAGTACGCGAAGCGCCGCGGGCTCGATCTTGGCGCGGCCGACAAGCCGGACTATTCGATGGACGCCAACCTGATGCACGTCTCCTACGAAGGGGGAGTGCTCGAGGATCCTTGGGCTGGCCCGCCGCCGGGAATGTTTCGGATGACTGTCGATCCCGAGGACGCTCCGGACGAGGCCGAGCGGGTCGAGATCGGCTTCGAGGCCGGCAACCCGGCAACGGTCAACGGCGAGGCATTGGGTCCGGTAGAGCTGCTCGAGCGCCTCAACGAGATCGCCGGGCGCCACGGCGTCGGCCGGGTCGACGTGGTGGAGAATCGATTCCTCGGCATGAAGAGTCGCGGAGTCTACGAAACCCCGGGTGTCACCCTGCTGCATCATGCACACCGCGCGGTCGAGTCGATCACCCTCGATCGCGAGGTCCATCACCTGCGCGACGAGCTCACCGCGCGCTATGCCGAGATGGTCTACAACGGCTGGTGGTTCAGCCCCGAGCGTGAAGCGTTGCAGTCGTTCATGGACAGCGTCCAGGAGCGCGTCTGGGGCGAAGCCCGGCTCAAGCTCTTCAAGGGCTCGGTGATGATCGAAGGCCGGCGCTCGAGCTCCCACACCCTCTACGACGAGGGCGTTGCCACCTTCGAGGCGGACGAGGTCTACGATCAGGCAGACGCTACCGGTTTCATCCGCCTGCAGTCCCTGCGGCTGCGCACCCTGGCGACGAAGCGCATCTCGGAGGGCGAGTGAGCCGGCTGCGCGATCGCTTCGACGAGCCCGTCAGCCCGGCCATGGAGCGCTTCGCCTCGTCGCTCGACGTCGATCTCGACATGGTGGCCGAGGATCTCACGGCCTCGAAGGCTCACGCTCGCATGTTGGGCGAGGTCGGGGTGCTGGCGACGGACGAGGTCGAGCAGCTCCTCGGTGGCCTCGAGCGTATCGGGTCCGAGTTCGTGGCCGGCGAGTTCGTGCCCACGACGTCGGACGAGGACATCCACATGGCGGTCGAGCGCCGCCTCACCGAGCTCGTCGGCGAAGTCGGCGGCAAGCTGCACACCGCGCGCTCGCGCAACGACCAGGTCGCCACCGACGTCCGGCTGTGGCTCAAAGCGCGCCTTGCCCGGTTGTCCGAGGCGTTGAACGGTCTGGTGAGCGCCCTGGTCGCGCGGACCGAGAGCGACGGGCGCATCCTGATGCCTGGCTACACCCACCTGCAGCGCGGTCAACCGATCCTACTCGGTCATCATCTCCTGGCCCATGCCTGGGCGGTGGATCGCGACCGGCAGAGGGTGGCCGCGGCGACCAGCCGGGTCGACGCCAGTCCGCTGGGCGCCGGCGCCATGGCCGGAACGCCCCATGCGATCGATCGTCGCCGCACCGCCGAGCTGTTGGGCTTCGGCGGCGTGGTCGAGAACGCGATGGACGCGGTCGCGGCCCGGGATCACATGCAAGAGGTGGCTGCCGTCTGCGCCATCGCCGTCACCCATCTATCGCGCATGGCGGCCGAGTTGGTGCTGTGGTCGTCGGCCGAGTTCGCCTTCGTGCGCCTCGCCGATGCCCACACGACCGGCTCGAGCATCATGCCGCAGAAGCGCAATCCCGACGCCGTCGAGCTGGTGCGCGGCAAGACAGGCCGGGTCTACGGCGATCTGATGAGCCTGCTGACCCTGACCAAGGGTCTGCCGATGTCCTACAACCGCGATCTGCAGGAGGATCGCCGGCCGCTCTTTGATGCGGTCACCACCACGATCGACAGCGTCGAGCTCATGATCGAGATCTGGAGCAGTCTCGAGCTCGCGGCCGAACGTTTCACCGCCGAGCTGGCGGGAGACCCCAGCCTCGCCACCGAGCTGGCCGACGCCCTGGCCGAGACCGGAATGCCCTTTCGCCAGGCGCACCGTGCCGTGGCGCGGCTGATGGCCGAGTTGGCCGCAGCTGAGCGCACCCTCGACACCCTCACCGACGCCGAGCTCGAAGGCCTCGGCCTCGAGCCCCATCACCGCGCGCTGCTCGACCCCCGCGCCGCGGCCGAGCGGCGCACCTCGTTGGGCGGTACGAGCTGGTCCGAGATCGAGCGCCAGATCGCCCTGCTCCGGTAGTCGGCGCGGTGTCGGCCGGCCCCGGAAACCGCGGCCCGGTCTTGCGCGGGCAGCCTGCCGTTCGAGATCGAAATGAACCTGATCCAAGAGCAACGACGCGCAGAGCACATCGCCTTGACAGGGCGCCTGTGCTATTGTCCCCGCCGGTGTTGACTAGATCTTCAAGCCTCCTCGAGGCCGCATCCGCCGGCCCGATCTGCATTCCGTTCCCCTCGTGAAGTCCCTCGCCGCTTCCTGCGCGCGATGAGGTGCGCTAGCCGCACTCGAAAGGAGTCCTGCCATCGCTAGGAGACGTCGTTGGCGGCCGGAGCCTATCCAGAGGAAGGACAAGTTCCGGATCAACCGACATATTCGTAAAAGCCCCGTGCGTCTGATCGACGACGAGGGCACTCAGGTCGGCGTCGTGCCGCTCGAAGAGGCGCGAGCCCGTGCTGAGGACATCGGTCTCGATCTCGTCGAAGTCGGACCCGATGCCGATCCGCCAGTGGTGAGGATTCTCGACTGGGGAAAGCTCAAGTACGAGCAGGAGAAGAAGGCCCGCGAGTCGCGCAAGAAGCAGCATACGATCGACGTCAAAGAGGTCAAGTACAGGCCCAACATCGACGATCACGACTTCGAGATCAAGACCAACCGGGCGCGCCGCTTCCTGACGCAAGGCAAGAAGGTCAAGTTCACCGTCTTCTTCCGTTACCGCCAGCTCCGACGCCCCGAGCTCGGCGACGAGGTGCTCAACCGCGTGGTCGAGGAGCTCAAAGAGCTCGGCACGGTCGAGACCCGCTCCGGCATGGACGGCCGGCGCCTGGTCA
The DNA here is from genome assembly GCA_027296385.1 of Acidobacteriota bacterium. Classification (GTDB taxonomy): domain Bacteria; phylum Acidobacteriota; class Thermoanaerobaculia; order Multivoradales; family JAHEKO01; genus CALZKB01. The sequence goes on from JAPUJD010000087.1 coordinate 5,385, forward strand.
TGGTGATCGCTCCGATCGCACAGCACGGCAAGTAGTGGCTCGGCTACAGTAGGCAGCTGCGTCGGTTTGATGGCTGATCTGCCGACGTCGCCAAAAGAGATCTGCAGGATCCCCGAGCTCCATTCGAGCCTCCTCGACTCGATCGTGTAGATCTGAGCCCTTCCTTACCCGAAGTCTTTTGGCGACCGCCGCGCAGGGCTAGGGCGACGTAGCCAGTCTGTGGCGTGGCGCCAGGCGGTTGCGCTCCAGGCCGGCCGCTTCGCGCAATGCCGCCTCGGTGTAGTGGGTCACCATTCGGCTGCGCCATTGGGTCTGGAAGTCGGTGTTGTCGAAGGGGGTCGCCGGTTTGCGGGCCAGCTCGGCGGCCTCGCGCACTACATGCTCGTCGAGCTTCTTGCCGACGAGGAACTCCGATGCGGCTTCGGCCGGCAAGGGCCGTGAGCTGACGGCGCCGAGGTAGATGCTCGCTCTTTCGACGGTGTCGTCTTCGGCCAGCCAGATCGCCACCGAGCTCGAGAGCACGGCGAAATCGATCGAGCCGCGGCGGCGCAGCTTCCAGAAGGCCGACCGGCAGCGCTCGGCCCTGGCTGCCGCGGGCACGACGATGGCGGTCACGATCTCGTCCGGCTGTTTGGTCAGGTAGTCGATGCCGTCGTCCTCGTAGAGCGCCGTCAGCGGGATCTCGCGGTCGCCGTCGGCTCCGACGAGTCGCACGCGAGCGCCGAGGGCGCAGAGTATCGGTGCCGAATCGGAAGCGGAGTGGGCGAGGCAGCTCTTCGAGCCCGGCGCCACCCAGCAGATCTCTCCAGCCTCCTTCATGCAGTAGTCGATCGAGCGCCGCCAGTCTTCGGTCTGGTTGTAGTAGGTGCAGCGGGTGTCGACGCAGACATTGCCGCCGATCGTGCCCATGTGGCGTAGCGGAGGTGAGGAGATCGAGTCGACGGCCGTCGCCAGTGCCGGGTAGTGACGGATCACCGTCGGATGGGTGGCGACCTCATGCAGTGACACCGTTGCTCCCAGGGTCAGGTCGCCAGTGCCGTTCTCGACCTGGTGCAGCTCCGGGATGCGCATCAGGCTGATCACGGTGTTGGCCCGCTGGTGGCGGCGCTTCATGTTGGGCCACAAGTCGGTGCCGCCGGCGACCACGCGGGCGGCTGCGCCCTCGCCGGCGAGGATCTTGGCGGCCTCAGCCAGAGTGGCGGGCAGCCGGAAGGTGAATGGAGGCAGGCGGAGCATGGGGGCGCCTTAGCGCGTCGTCAGGTCTTTCTTGGCGCGCAGGGCTTCCTCGCGCGTCGTCATCGTGCCGGTAGCGGCACGCATGCCGCTGCGAAGCTTCTTTTTGTAGTCGTTGATCGCCTTGCCGTCGCCGCCCTCGGCCGGCGTCGGCACGATCAGGGTCTCGCCGAAGTCAGCTTCAGGGAACGTGCGCGGCCCGAAACGCGGCTCCTCACCGCGCTCGCCGGCCCGCAGGGCGGCGAGGATCATGTGCGGGTGGATCGGCACCTGGTCGACCCGCGCTCCGACCGCGTCGAAGATCGAATTGGCCAGCGCCGGCATCACTGGTAACAGCGGTCCCTGGCCCACCTCTTTGGCGCCGAACGGGCCCTCCGGGTCCGGCTCCTCGATGATGTAGCTCGTCACCGGCGGCATGTCGGTGAAGACCGGGCTCTTGTATTCGAGCAGCGACGGCATCTTGTGCACCAGGGCGTTCGAGCGCTGCTTCGGCAGCCGGCGGAAGACCTGCTCTTCCATCATCGCCTCGCCCAGACCCATGTAGACGCTGCCCTCGATCTGGCCGAGCACCAGCACCGGATTGATCGAGCGCCCGACGTCGTGCGCCAACCAGACGTGCACCGGCTGGTAGAGCCCCGTCTCGGGGTCGACCTCGGTCTCGATGACGCAGGCGGTGTAGGAGTAGGTCGGTGACGGCCCGACGCCTGCGCCGCGGTACTTGCCGGGCGAGCGCGGCGGCGTGTAGGAACCGACGAAGCCGAGCGTGCCGTGGAGCGTCTCGGCGGCGATGCAGGCGTCGGCCCAGTCCATGCCGCGAGCCGGATCTTCGGCGTCGAAGACCCGGCTCTCGGCGAAGACGAGGCGCCCGGCCGGGACTCCGATCCGCTTGGCGACGGCCTGGGCGATGACCTCGCGCGCCCGATCGGCGGCCTGGAGTGCGGCGTTGCCGACCATCAGGGTGACGCGCGAAGAGTAGCTGCCGAGGTCGACCGGTGTCAGGTCGGTGTCGGCGACGCAGAGCCGCAGGTCGGCGAGCTCGACGCCCAGCACCTCGGCCACGA
>JAPUJD010000088.1 GCA_027296385.1 Acidobacteriota bacterium
AGGCCGGAGGTGCGAACGTCGACGTGCGGGTAGGCCTGCTCGATGACAGCGACGATCTCGCGCGCCTTGGCGACCGGCGCATTGAGCTCGGCGGGGTCCTCGCCAGCGAGTTGCAGCGTCACGTTGACGCCGGCGACGGCGCCGGAGGATGAGATCAGGCGGTTGAGCAGCTCCGGTCGCGACAAGGCGATGGCGCGCGCGCGGTCGATCTCGGCCGCACTCGAGTCCGCGGCGCCGGCGATCAGGTCCTCGACGATGAGGTCGTCGCCCTCAGCCCAGGAGTGCTGAAAGTTGGTGATCGAGTCGACCCGAATCGAGTTGGGGATCTGCCAGGCTTCTTCGGTCAGCCGTTCGATCGCCGCCAGGGTCTCGTGGGTGAAGACCTCGCCATCATCGGGCGTGACGGTGAACACAATGCTGTCGTTCTTGGTGTAGATGTTCTGTACCGCCTCGAAGTTGGCGAGCTCGGGATTGTTCTTGCCGAAGAACACGCGATAGTTGGTGGCGAAGGCCAGGTGCTGCATGCCGCTGCCGGCCACGACGACGACCAGGAGCGTCGCCAGCACGATCGGCCACCGCCAGCGGATGACCCACTGCGTGTACCGTTGAACCCATCGATCTCCACTCATTGCTCTGTCCTCTTGTTATATTCGTACCGGTTGGTTTGTATGTTCTGTTTCGCGATGGCCGTTTGTCTGTTGCGGTCAGTTGTCAGTCGGCGGCGGGAGTCGGCCGCAGACTCTCGAAGAATCCGACCAAGCCGCGGCTACAGTCCTCTATGACCTCGAGGTCACGAGTGGTCTTGGCGAGTCCGGCCGTGCCCTCGAAGGTCGCGACGATGTAGGTCGCGGTGCCGTCGGCATCGACATCGGCGCGTACGGTGCCGTTCTCCTGACCGCGGCGCAGGCTCTTGGCGATACCGCGGCGCCACTCGCCGAAGATGGCCGCCAGGTGAGATCGGAACTCTTCGTCGACCGAGGACATCTCTTGCGCTAGGTTATTGAGGGGACAGCCCGCCACGAGCATCTCAGGAGTGACCTCGGTCCGCAGCCTGTCGATAATCGCGATGAGGGTATCGATAGGGTTGACGCTCTTGGCCAGCGGCCCGAGGAAGCGCTCGAGGACCGTGCGTCGTACCGACTCTTCGAGCACCGCCAGCCCGAGCTCGTGCTTGCTGCCGAAGTGATGGTAGAGGGCACCCTTGGTGACCCCCGCTTCGGCAAGGATGGAGTCGAGCCCAGCGGAGCGGAAGCCGTTGGTGTGGATCTCCCGGGTGGCGGATTGGAGGATGGCGTCACGTGTTGCCTTGGGGTCACGAGTACGGGTCGGAGCGGGCGTTCTCTGGCTCATACCGACCAGTATGCATGTTTCCTGTGCCTCTGTCAACCTCTTGTGTCATCCGGTGCAGTGAAACACTTGGCTCCGCCCCACCCGGATGCTGCGAGAGGCCATGCCGACAGGGCCAATGAGCCTCGACCGCACTGCTGATTGCGCCGCCGGCGGGACGAGGCCTGCCGGAAGGCGTAGAATCCCGGCTCACGCCAGGGCTAGAACTCTTGGGCCGTTCAGGGAGTCCTTCGGATGGAAGACAAAGCCGCTCCACGCGCACGCGACATCGACCCTCAAGAGACGCGGGAGTGGAAGGATGCGCTCGAGGAGGTCATCGAGCGTGACGGCCCCGAGCGGGCGCATTTCCTGATCGAGTCGCTGGTCGACAAGGCTCGCCGGACAGGTGCGTACCTACCGTACAATGCCACGACCGCCTACCTGAATACCATCCCGCCGCACCACGAAGCGCCGCGGCCGGGCGATCCGTCGCTGGAGCGACGACTGAAGAGCATCATCCGCTGGAACGCGATGGCGATGGTGGTCAAGGCCAACCGCAAACCGGGGGCACTTGGCGGCCACATCGCCACCTACCAGTCGGTGGCCAATCTTTTCGAGATCGGCTTCAACCACTTCTTCCACGCGCCGGCTGAGTCTCACGGCGGCGATCTGGTGTTGTTCCAGGGCCACAGCTCGCCGGGGGTCTACGCTCGCGCCTTCCTCGAGGGTCGCGTCAGCGAGGAGCAGATGTCGAAGTTCCGCGAGGAGACGATCGGCGGCCTGGCCTCGTACCCCCACCCGTGGCTGATGCCGGGCTTCTGGCAGTTCCCCACGGTCTCGATGGGCCTGGCGTCGATCTCGGCGATCTACCAAGCCCGGTTCATGAAGTACCTCGACCACCGCGGTCTGATCGACGCCGGCCAGCGCAAGGTCTGGGCCTTCCTCGGCGACGGTGAGATGGACGAGCCGGAGTCGCTCGGCGCCATCTCCCTGGGCTCGCGCGAGAAGCTCGACAACCTGATTTTCGTCATCAACTGCAACCTGCAGCGGCTCGACGGCCCGGTGCGCGGCAACGGAAAGATCATCCAGGAGCTCGAGGCGGTCTTTCGCGGCGCCGGCTGGAACGTGATCAAGGTGGTCTGGGGCTCCAACTGGGACCCGCTGCTGGCCCGCGATGGTTCGGGCAAGCTGCGCCAGCGCATGGAGGAGGTGCTCGACGGCGAGTACCAGCTCTACGTCGGCCACCCGGGCAGCTTCGTGCGCGAGCATTTCTTCAGCAAGTACGACGCGCTGGCCGAGATGGTGGCCGACATGTCGGACGACGATCTCTGGCGCCTGAGGCGTGGTGGGCACGATCCGCAGAAGGTCTACGCCGCCTATCATGCGGAAGTCAATCACGTCGGGCAACCGACGGTCATTCTGGCCAAGACGGTCAAGGGCTACGGCATGGGCGAGTCGGGCGAGGGCCAGAACATCACCCATCAGCAAAAAAAGATGGGTGAGGACTCGCTGCGCCAGTTCCGCGACCGGTTCAACATCCCGATCTCCGACGAGCAGCTCGCCGAGCTGCCCTTCTACAAGCCGGAGGAGGACAGTGCCGTCATGCGCTACATGCGCGAGCGGCGGGAGGCGCTGGGTGGCTACCTGCCGGAGCGCAAGGTGACGGCCGAGACGCTCGAGGTGCCGGACCTCTCCGCTTTCAGCGCGCTGCTCGGGGGCAGCGGCAAACGCGAGATGTCGACCACCATGGCGTTCGTGCGGCTGTTGATGGCGTTGACGCGCGACGACAATCTCAAGGCGCGCCTGGTGCCCATCGTCTCCGACGAGGCGCGGACCTTCGGCATGGAGGGCATGTTCCGCCAGATCGGCATCTACGCCCCTACGGGCCAGCTTTATACGCCCGAGGATCGCGACCAGCTGGCCTACTACCGCGAGGAGAAGAGCGGGCAGATCCTGCAGGAGGGCATCTCGGAGGCGGGCTCTCTGGCCTCGTGGACGGCGGCCGGAACCTCCTACGCCAACCACGGCCTCCACATGATCCCCTTTTTCATCTTCTACTCGATGTTCGGCTTCCAACGGGTCGGTGACCTGATCTGGCAGGCTGCCGACATGCAGGCGCGCGGCTTCCTTCTCGGTGCCACCTCCGGCCGCACGACGCTCAACGGCGAGGGGCTGCAGCATCAGGACGGTCACAGCCACTTGCTTGCCTCGACCGTGCCCAACTGTGTGAGCTACGACCCGACGTTCGCCTACGAGTTGGCGGTGATCATGCAGGACGGGCTGCGGCGCATGTACGCCGAGGACGAGAGCGTTTTCTACTACGTCACGCTGTTGAACGAGAACTACGTGCACGCCACGATGCCCGAGGGTGTCGAGGAGGGCATTCGCAAGGGCCTCTACCTGCTGACCGAACCCGCCAAGTCGCGGGCCAAGAAGCAGCCGCCCGAAGTGCAGCTGCTCGGCAGCGGTTCGATCCTGCGCGAGGTGAAGGCGGCGGCCGAACTGCTGAAGGACGACTTTGGCGTCCGCGCTACAGTATGGAGCGCCACGAGCTTCAACGAGCTCCGGCGCGACGCCCTGGCGGTCGAGCGCTGGAACCGGCGGCACCCGACGGCCGGTCCTCGGGCCTCGTACGTCGAGCAGTGCTTGAGCGGGCGAGTGGGCCCGGTCGTTGCGGCCACCGACTACATGCATACCGTGGCCGATCAGATTCGCGCCTGGGTGCCTGCGCGCTACGTCACTCTGGGAACCGACGGCTTCGGACGCTCGGACACACGCGAGCGTCTGCGCGCTTTTTTCGAAGTCGACCGCTACAACGTCGTGCTGGCGGCGCTCAAGGCGCTGGCCGACGAGGGCACGGTGCCGGCCAAGATTGCCGCCCAGGCGCTAGAGAAGTACGACCTCGATGCCGACAAGGTGGCCCCATGGTCGGTGTGAGGGGCGTACACGCCCCGAATCTCGAGGGGTTGGCGGATGGCTGATCTCGAGCAGATTCTGATTCCGGACATCGGCGACGAGCCGGCCGACGTCGTGGAAGTGCTGGTCTCGCCCGGCGACGTGGTGGCGGTCGAGGACTCGTTGATCACGTTGGAGAGCGACAAGGCGTCGATGGAGGTACCGTCACCCGCCGCCGGCAAGGTGCACGACGTCAAGGTCAAGGTAGGCGATCGGATCAGCCAGGGCGACCTGATCCTGACTCTCGAGCCGAGCGCTGCCTCCACGCCGGCCGAGCCGAGCGTCGAGGAGACGAGTGCGCCCGAAGTAGAGGAGCAGGAGCCCGCCAGCCCGGAGCTGCCTGTCTCCAGCCCGCCGCCCGCGACCGCAGCCGTGGCGCCGCCGCCGCATATCGAGGAGGACTTCACCAACGTCTACGCTTCACCGGCGGTGCGTCGTTTCGCCCGCGAGCTCGGGGTCGATCTCACCCGGGTCAAGGGTACCGGCCGCAAGGCGCGAATCCTGAAGGAAGACGTTCAGGCATTCGTCAAGCAGGAGTTGGCGGCGCCGAGTGGTGGCGGCGCGGTGTTGCCTGCGATGCCGGTGATCGACTTCTCGAAGTTCGGCGCCATCGAGCGCCGCAAGCTGACCCGGATCCAGAAGATCGCGGGCCCGAACCTGCAGCGCAGCTGGCTGAACGCACCGCACGTGACGCAGAACGATTGGGCCGACATCACCGAGATGGAGACGTTTCGCCAGGCCCACAGCGAGGAGGCCGAGGCCAGGGGCATCAAGCTCACGCCGCTGGCTTTCCTGATGAAGGCGAGCGTGGCGGCGCTCCAGGAGTTCCCGACCGTCAACTCCTCCCTCGACCCGGACGGAGACGCCCTGGTCCTCAAGCGCTACTACCACCTGGGCATCGCCGTCGATACCGAGGACGGACTCATGGTGCCGGTGATCCGCGACGTCGACCAGAAGAGCCTCTTCCAGCTGGCCGAGGAGCTCGGGGTGGTCAGCGCCGCGACCCGCGAACGCAAGCTCAAGCCGGACCAGCTACGAGGCGCGAGCTTTACCATCTCGAGTCTCGGCGGCATCGGCGGCGCCCACTTCTCGCCCATCGTCAACACCCCCGAGGTGGCGATCCTGGGCGTGGCGCGCGCCCGGTGGCGGCCGGTGTGGAGCGGTAGCGAGTTCGAGCCGCGGCTGATGCTGCCGTTCTCGCTCTCCTATGACCACCGGGTCGTCGACGGCGCGCTCGGCGTGCGTTTCACCACCTACCTGGGCCGCGTACTGACGGATCTGCGGCGCCTGCTCCTCTGATCGATGGCCAGCCCGGTCGAGATTCGCCTACCCGACATCGGTGACGTCGACAAGGTCACCGTCATCGAGCTCCTGGTGGCCGCGGGCGATCGGGTGGAGGTCGACGACAGCCTGATCACCCTGGAGAGCGACAAGGCGTCGATGGACGTGCCGACGACGGTGGCGGGCGTGGTCGAGAAGCTGCTGGTCAAGATTGGCGACGAGGTGAGCGAGGGCGACCCCATCGTGAGCCTGACCGCAGCTGACGCCGGCGCGGTCGAGTTAGCCGCAGAGCATTCGGAACCGGCGGCAGCGAAAACGACCCAGGCTTCGCCGGCGCCACGCGTGGCCGCTCCGACGGTTCGCGCGACAGCGGCGGCAGACATCGAGACCGAAGTCCTGGTCCTGGGCTCGGGGCCGGGCGGCTACACAGCGGCCTTTCGCGCCGCGGATCTCGGCCGGCGGGTGGTCCTGGTCGAGCGTTACGCCAGCCTGGGAGGGGTGTGCCTCAACGTCGGCTGCATCCCCTCCAAGGCGCTACTGCACGCCGCGCGCGTGCTCGACGAGGCGGCGGCGTTCAAGGAGCACGGCATCGACTTTGGTCGCCCCGAGATCGATCTGGACAAGTTGCGCGGCTGGAAGGACTCGGTCGTCGAGCAGCTCACCAGCGGCATCGCCGGGCTGGCCAAGCGCCGCAACATCGAAGTGGTGCAAGGCGAAGGTCGCCTGACGGGCCAGCGAACGCTGGCGGTGGAGGGCGAGACTGGCAGCCGAACCATAGCGTTCGAGCAGGCGATCCTGGCCGCCGGCTCGAGGGTCAGCCGGATTCCTGGCATTCCCTATGACGATTCGCGGGTCATCGACTCGACGGGTGCTCTCGAGCTGGCGACGGTACCGAAGAGGCTGCTGATCGTCGGCGGCGGGATCATCGGCCTCGAGATGGCGATGGTCTACGGCGCTCTGGGCTCTGCGGTCACCGTCGTCGAGCTGATGGACGGGCTGATTCCGGGGTGTGACCGCGATCTGGTCAAGCCGCTCGACAAGCGTCTGCGCAGCAACTACGGTGCCGAGATTCTGCTCTCGACCGAGGTGAGCGAGGTGAAGGCTCAGAGAAACGGCCTCAAGGTGGCGTTCGACGGGGAACAGGCGCCGAAGCCGGTGCTCTACGATCGTGTCCTCGTCGCGGTCGGTCGGCGCCCCAACGGCGACCGGATCGGCGCCGAGGCCGCAGGCTTGGCCGTCGACGAGCGCGGTTTTGTCACGGTCGACAAAGAGCAACGCAGCAACGTACGCCACATTTTCGCCGTCGGCGATCTCATCGGTCATCCGATGCTGGCTCACAAGGCGATGCACGAGGCACGGGTGGCGGCCGAGGTCGCCGCCGGCGAGAAGAGCGCCTTCGACGCTCGGGTGATTCCGTCGGTGGCCTATACCGACCCGGAGATCGCCTGGGCCGGGCTCACCGAGACCGAGGCCAAGGCGCAGGGTATTCTCTATGAGAAGAGCAGCTTCCCGTGGTCGGCCAGCGGCCGGGCACTGGGCATCGGACGGCGCGATGGCAGCACCAAGCTGCTCTTCGATCCCGCCACCAAACGCCTTCTCGGCGCTGGCATCGTCGGCACCAACGCCGGCGACCTGATCGCCGAGCTCGCGCTGGCTATCGAAATGGACTGCGAAGCGGCCGACATCGCGCTGACGATCCACCCGCATCCGACACTGTCCGAGACCGTCGGTCTGGCCGCCGAGGCCTTCGAAGGCACGATTACCGACCTCTACATCCCGCGGCGAAGGAAGAAGCCGTAGGCTGGCCAGGTCAGTTTTCTTTGGCTTGACGCCTCAATAGTACCAAGGTGCGGTCGTCGGCGAAGGGTACTCCTCGCACGAACTCGTCGAGCGCGCTGCTGACGGCCTCGGCCACCTCGGGTAAAGGAGCCCGGCGCAACTCGGCGCATAGGCTGCTGAGCCGCTCGACACCAAACTCCTCCTCGTCTGGGCCTTCGGCTTCGGTGATGCCGTCGGTGTAAAGGACCAGCAAGTCGCCGGGCTCGAGCTTTGTCTCCCGCCGCGTGTAGTCGGGCTCGGGCAGGAGGCCGAGCGGCGGCCCGCAGGCATCGAGCCGCACGACGGCTCCGGCCGAGCGCACGAGCAGTCCGGGGTTGTGACCGGCGTTGGTGTAGACGAGGCGGCCGCTGGCCGGCGTGAGGACGGCCAGCAGCGCGGTGGCGTACTTGGCGGCCGGAGTGCGGGCGAGCAGGCGTCGGGATACATTAAGACAGATGCTGTCGGGATAGTCCCCGGCCTCGAGCGGTCCGGCGAGCAGAGCCTCGAGCGAGGCGGTCAGGAGCGCGGCGCTAATGCCCTTACCTGAGACGTCGGCGACGAGGATGGCGCAGGTGTCGTCGGCGGTGCGTTCGACGGCCTCGTAGAAGTCGCCCGACACCCCTTGCGAGGGTGCTGAGCCGCCGTAGATCTCGTAACCCGGGAGATCCGGCAATCGATCGGGCAGCAGGCCGATCTGGATCTCCCGGGCCAGGCGCACTTCATGCTCGACCCGATGCAGCTCGGCCGCTTCCTTGGCCAACGCCAGATTGCGCAGCCGCAGCGCAGCGACGGCGCCGAGCGAGGTCAGAAGCTCCATGTCGGCTTCGCTGAACTGATGGCGATGGAGCCGTGAGTTGAGGGCGATCATGCCGATCGAGCCGTCGGCATCGGCTAGCGGGGCGGCGATCAAGCTGCGCACACCGGAGGCCACGATGCTCTCAGCCTCGGCGAAGCGTTGGTCCTCGGCCACGTCGAGTACCAGCGCCGCCTGGCCCTGCTCGGCGACCTGGTGCACCAGCGTTTTCGACAGCAGACGCTCCTCTTCGTAGCCGGGCGCCGCTTTGCGCGCCGCGCGGGTGTACTCGCCGTCGGGCTGGCGCAGGATGATGACCGCCTCTTCGGGCTGGAGCAAATCGAAGGCCCGCTCGAGAAACGTGTTCATCAGGTCGTCGAGTGTCAGCGAGCGAGCGAGAACCTGGTGCAGCTCGTTGAGGATCTGCAGGCGCCCGGCGTGGGAGGCCAAGACTTCGGCCGAGGCCGAGTCGTCGGGCGAAATCGTATCCTGGCTCTCGAGCAGCTCGGAGGCGCTCCGAAAGATCGTCTGATCGTTGCTCTGACGGCTGTTGGGCCACGAGCGCGGCTTGTTGGTCTCCTCGATCCGCAGCAGGCTGCTCGACAGGGAAATCTCGCTGCCGGCGGATATGGGTTTCGGGGCATCGACCGGGCTGCCGTCGAGCAGCGTGCCGTTGCGCGAGCCAAGATCCTCGATGAACCAGCCTTCGGCTTGACGAAAGAGACGCGCGTGACGGCGGGACATAAAGCGGTCGCGGATCGGTAGATCGCAGTCCGAAGAGCGTCCGACAATGAGCTCTTCACCTTCCAGGGGGAGCTCGAAAGAGTCCCCCTGCGCCGGTGTCACCAGCAGACGTAGCATCCATACAGTCTAAACCACCGGCGGCACTATGATGCGTCATGACTTCACCGCGCCGGGTAATCGAACGGTGCCACCGCGACCTTCGACACTCCCGAGGGCTACGAACCGGGCTCAGAGGTCCGGGCGAACCGGTCGCGCAGGAAACGCTCGACCGCCCGGGTCGGCGCATGATCGGTCCGGCCGAGGCCGAGGTTGATCGAGCCGTGCGTCTGATCGGGGAAGACCTCTACGCTGCCCGCGTGGCCAGTGGACCGGAGCAGCCGCGCGAAGGCGACCGCTTGCCGGTGGGTCGAATCGCCAGCTCCGGCCACGAGGAGCAGAAACGGCGGGATTGGCTTGCCTGCCGCCAGGTGACGGCTCGGCGACGCGTCGCGCCACCCCGCAGGACGGGCACCGAAGGTGAGCCGGTAAAGCCTGGTCTCGGCCGGCGGCCGGGAGCGCACCAGGGCCTCGATGTCGAGGGCATTGGTATCGACGGCGATGACGCCCTTGACCAGGTCCGGGGTGAGTTGGTGGGCCGCGAGGAAACGCTCGTCGGTTGCCACCAGCGAAACGAGGTGGCCGCCCGACGAGTGCCCCATGAGGAAGATAGCCTCAGGGTCGCCGCCGTAGTCGGCGATATGAGCCGCGACCCAGGCGAGTGCTGCGGCGAGATCTCGCGTGTGTGTTGGATGCCGGGCCTGCGGCGACAGGCGGTAGTTGACGCTGACGAGAAGGAAGCCCTGTTCCAGGAGCCAGTCGGGCTTACTCCCGATCCGCGACTTGTCGCCGCTGACCCAGCCGCCACCGTGGACGTAGACCATGACCGGCCGCGCCGAGGCGTCGTCGGCTTGCTGCGCCGGTGTGTAGACGTCGAGTCGCTGGAGCTCGTCG
>JAPUJD010000089.1 GCA_027296385.1 Acidobacteriota bacterium
GGCCCGCGGAGAACGACTATGGCTACGCCCTTCCCCCACCCGGATCGCTTCGTCGAGCGCCATCTAGGCCCAAACGTCGGCGAGATCGGTCAGATGCTGGAGTCGCTCGAGCTCGAGTCGCTCGACGAACTGAGCCGTCGCGTCGTGCCGCGGGACATTCAACTCGACAGGCCGCTGGAGCTGCCCGAACCACGCAGCGAGAAGACCCTGCTCGACGAGCTGCGGGCACTAGCGTCGCGCAACAACGTCGTGCGATCGTTCATCGGCGCCGGCTACTACGGCACCATCACCCCGGCGATCATTCAGCGCAACGTCCTCGAGGATCCCGGCTGGTACACCCACTACACCCCTTATCAGGCCGAGATCTCCCAGGGCCGTCTCGAGGCCCTGCTCAACTTCCAGACCATGGTCGCCGACCTCACCGCCCTGCCGGTGGCCAACGCCTCGTTGCTCGACGAAGCCACGGCGGCGGCCGAAGCGATGCTCATGTGCCGAGCCGCCGCCCGAGGCAAGCGGTCGAGCTTCTTCGTTAGCCGCGGGTGCCATCCCCAGACCCGCGCCGTCGTCGCCACGCGCGCCGAGCCGGTCGGCATCCGCCTGCTCGAAGGCGGCGACGCCCCGATCGACGACCCTGATCTGTGCGGCATCATCCTCCAGTATCCGGCGACCGACGGCTCGATCGACGACTACCGCGAGGTCATCGCGGCGGCCCAGGACAAGGGTGTGCTGGTGGTCGTCGCGACCGATCTCCTGGCCCTCACCCTATTGACCCCGCCGGGAGAGCTCGGCGCCGACATCGCCATCGGCTCTTCGCAGCGTTTCGGCGTACCGATGGGCTTTGGCGGCCCCCACGCCGCCTTCCTCGCCACCAGAGAAAAACTCGAACGGATTCTGCCCGGACGCATCGTCGGCATCTCGAAAGACAGCCAGGGCCGTCCGGCGCTGCGGCTCGCGCGTCAGACCCGCGAGCAGCACATCCGGCGAGAGAAGGCGACGAGTAATATCTGCACGGCTCAGGTCCTGCTCGCAATCATGGCCGGTATGTACGCGGTCTACCACGGACCGGAGGGCCTCACCGCGATCGCTCGTCGAGTGCATCGAGTCACCCAGACGCTGGCGGCGGCCCTGCGCTGCCTGGGGGCCACGATTCACCACGAGCACTTCTTCGACACCCTGCGGGTGTCTCCGGCCAGCCGTGAGGCGCAACATGTCCTGGCCGCTGCTCGCGAGCGCGGCATCAACCTGCGCGACTTCGACGATGGCTCTTTGGGAATCGCCTTCGACGAACCAGTGACCGCTCGGGAGTTGGCGCTCGTCCTCGAAGCGTTCGGCGCCGAGGGTGAAGAGTCTGTCGAGCTCGAGCTCCCGCCGGCCCAAGCCGAGAGCGCGCTGCCGAAGGCACTGCGCCGCTCGTCGCCCTTCCTGACCCACGAGGTCTTCCACAGCCACCACTCCGAGCACAAGATGTTGCGCTACCTGCAAAAGCTCAAGCAGCGCGACATCTCATTGACACATTCGATGATCTCGCTGGGCTCGTGCACCATGAAGCTCAACGCGACAGCTGAGATGGTGCCGATCACCTGGCCCGAGTTCGCCGACATGCATCCCTTCGCGCCGGAGGACCAGGCGGCAGGCTACGGCGAGCTGTTCGACGACCTCGAGCGTTGGTTGGCCGAGATCACCGGTTTCGAGGCCGTCTCGCTGCAACCCAATGCCGGCTCGCAGGGCGAGTACACGGGGCTGTTGACGATCCGCGCCTACCACGCGCAGCACGGAGAAGCGCAGCGCAACGTCTGCCTGATCCCTACGTCGGCCCACGGCACCAATCCCGCCAGCGCGGTCATGGCCGGCTTCCGGGTCGTCGCGGTGGCAGCGGACGCACACGGCAACATCGACCTCGCCGACCTCCGGGCCAAGGCCAGCGAACATGCCGCGGCCCTCGGCGCCCTCATGATCACGTACCCCTCGACTCATGGCATCTTCGAAGCCGAGGTGCGCGAGGTCTGCACGATCATCCACCGCCATGGAGGCCTCGTCTATCTCGACGGCGCCAACATGAACGCCCAGGTCGGTTTGTGCCGGCCCGGCGACTACGGTGCGGACGTCTGCCACCTCAATCTCCACAAGACCTTCTGTATTCCGCACGGCGGCGGCGGCCCCGGCATGGGACCGATCTGTGTCCATTCCAAGCTGGCGCCCTATCTTCCCGGCCATCCCAACCGGCCTCACGAGACGAGCGCCATCGGACCGGTCGCCGCGGCGCCGTTCGGCAGCCCGGGCATCCTGCCGATCTCCTGGATGTACATCGCCATGATGGGAGACGAAGGTTTGCGCCGCGCGAGCCAGGTGGCCATCCTCAACGCCAACTACATGGCGCGCCGGCTGGCGCCGCATTACCCCGTGCTCTTCACCGGCGCCGACGGCCTGGTGGCCCACGAGTTCATCATCGACTTGCGGATCTTCAAGGAGACCAGCGATATCCAAGTCGAGGACGTCGCCAAGCGCCTCATCGACTACGGCTTCCATGCCCCCACCATGTCGTGGCCGGTAGCCGGCACGATGATGATCGAGCCGACCGAGAGTGAGTCGCAGGACGAGCTCGACCGGTTCTGCGACGCGATGATCCAGATCCGTGAGGAGATTCGGGCCATCGAGACGGGCGCCGCCGACCGCGAAGACAACGTACTCAAGAACTCGCCTCACACCAGCGCCGAGGTCACCAGCGACTCTTGGAGCCATCCCTACAGCCGCCGGGAGGCCTGCTACCCACTGTCCTGGCTGCGCGAGAGCAAGTTCTGGCCGGCCGTCGGACGAATCGACAACGCCTACGGCGA
>JAPUJD010000009.1 GCA_027296385.1 Acidobacteriota bacterium
CGAGTCGTCGTTGGCGAAGTCGAGCGACCGTGACCCGAAGTCCGTATCAATGGCGCCCGGCTCGACGATCTTCATCTTCAGCCCGATGGCCTCGAGTTCTCGGCAAGAAGGCCATCTGCGCGCAGGATCCCCACGACGCTCCGAGATCGAGGCCGCACCGCACGCCGGCTCCGCGGTTTCGCGCCACCGAGCCGCAGGTGCGGCGGGCGTTGGAGTGGTCCTATCGGCTCTTCCTGATCGCCTACCGGCAGGCCTCGCTGGCCTTGCGCAAAGGCCAGCCGGCCGAGTTTCCCGATGGCTGCTTCGCACCGGGGCGTTTCATGCCGATGCAAAGCTGAGAAGCAGTGGCTGTCCGCGCCGGTTGAGTACCGCGGTCGAGATCCCGGGCAGAGTACGGTGAACCGCCCAAGTCGCTCGATGAGCTGCGCGAGCTCTACGGGCTCCACGAGCGCGAGTTGCTCGACGCATGGCAGCGCCCGATCACCCTCAGCGCCGCCGACGAGCACTTCACACTGCGCTCCTCCGGCCCCGACCGCATGTCGGGCAACGCGGACGACATCGTCATCGAGGATGGCTACGTCATCCAGGGCGGGCCGCAGCCGCCGGACTAGCAGACGTCTGGCCTCAAGCCTAGCGTGGCGCAGAAGTCTCTGCCGGCGATGCTTCCGCGACAGTTGTGTTCGGAACCGGCAAGACTCGTTGTCAGCGGCAATCCTAAACGCTAAGCGCTCAAGGGGCCTACGGCCGAGATGCTAGACTTCAAACTCCTAGATCCACAGAAACGGTCTGGCGTGACGAGCTCGGTGCTCGGCACGTCGCCATGCTCAAGGAGGCTCGGAATGATCCCGATCCTGTCGCTCTGGCTGCCGATCCTGGTCGCCGCCATCCTCGTCTTCATCGTCAGCTCGATCTTGCACATGGTGTTCAAGTACCACCACAAAGAATTCCGGCAGCTGCCCGAGGAGGAGTCGACCCTCGAGGCGCTCCGCCAAGCTGGTGTGACGCCCGGTCTCTATCACTTTCCCCATTGCGCCACGATGAAGGAGATGGGCAGCCCGGACATGCTCGAGAAGTACGAGCGTGGCCCCGTGGGGCTGCTGACGGTGATGCCGAGCGGCACGCCGGCAATGCCCAAGCTCCTGACCCTGTGGTTTCTCTATAGCCTGCTGGTCGGAGTCTTCGTGGCCTATGTCACCGGCCGCACCCTCGGCGCCGACGCCGAGTACCTCGCCGTCTTCCGCCTGGCCGGCACCATCGCCTTCATGACCTACGGCCTCAGCCAACTGGTGGATTCGATCTGGAAAGGTGCACCGTGGTCGGCAACCGCCAAGGGCGTCTCCGACGGCCTGCTCTACGCCCTGGTCACCGCCGGCACCTTCGGCTGGCTCTGGAGCTGAGGCCGAGGGCTCAGCGCGCCTGGCCAAAGCGCGACGACGAAGGCAGCGGGCCCTCGAGCCACCGCCCAATGACATCCCTCGAGCCCGCTGTTCGCCACTCCCGGCGACTCGCCCGTTCTGTCGATGTCGGCGCCGCCCGCGCCGAGTGGGCCTGGGCTCTTGCGCTCTATCTCATTCTGGCCGTCCTCACCACGTTGCCGGGCCTCGGCTCAGCCAACCTGATCAAGATGGAGGGCATGGTGGCCAACATGGCCGAGGCCATGCTCGATACCGGCAACTACTTCGTCCCCACGCTCTACGGCGAGATCTACACCTACAAACCACCCCTGGTGTACTGGCTGACAGCGGCGTCGATGAGGGCCGGCGGTCATGTGGAGTGGGCGCTACGGCTGCCGTCGGCGTTGGCGCCGATCGTCATGGGCCTCGTAGCGCTGCTCCTCGTCGGCCGGTTGACCCGCCCACGGGCTGGTTTGCTCGTGGGCGTAGCAGCCATCACCAACATGATGTTCTTCTCCAAGACCAAGCTGGCTGAGTTCGACTCCGTGCTCGCTTGCGGCGTCGGCATCGCCGTCGTCGCGGCCTGCTACAACCTCGTCCGCGGCCGTCGGCCCGGAGCGCTCTCCGTTTGGCTCTTGTGCTACTTGGCGCTCGCCGCTGGCGTCCTGACCAAGGGGCCGCCGGCGCTCATGGCGTTCGGGCCGGGGCTCCTCGCGGCGGCGCTCGTCACCGGCCGATTGCACGAGCTGCTGAGCTGGCGCCACCTCGCGGGAGCCGCGATCTTCACCTTGCTCGTCGGCGGCTACCTGTGGCTGCTCTGGGACGCGGCCGGAGCCATCGCCTTCGAGCAGCCCCTGGCGGAGGCGCGGCAGCGCGGTTTCGACTGGACGCTTGCCAGCTTCGCCCGCACCCTGGCCAAACCGCTGATCATCATGGTGGGCTTCTTACCCTGGAGCCTGGCCTGGCCCTGGAGCCTGGTGACCGAGAATCGACGGGACGGGGAGGCCGAGAGCGCCACGCACGACAACCTGAACCGCGCGAGCCTCGCTTTTCTCGCTGCCGGCATGCTGGTCTTCATGGCCGTACCGACGTACGAGCCGCGCTACTTCCTGCCATTGAGCGTGCCGTCGGCGATAGTGGCGGTCCTGGCACTGGAGCGCGCAGCCGGAGCTTCGCGACTCGCCCGCCGGCTGGCCTCGGCCCTCGCGACCCTCTGTGCGATAACGCTCGCAGCGGCCGGTTTCGTCTTCCGCCTGCCGACGCCGACGCGAATTTCGATCGCTGCCATCGGAGTGGCCGCTCTGCTGGCGACGTGGGCTCTCGTCCCACGCTCGCCCCGACAGCGAGTCGTTCGGGCGCTCCCAGGGCCGGTGGTTCCTCTGTACAATTCCGCGCGGCACATCCGCTTTCGCCTAGCGAAAGGAGACGGTCATGGCTCTCTACGCGTTCGATGGCACCTGGACCCGGGACGAGGTCATCGTGTCTCGGCTCCTCGACGTCATCGAGCATGACATCGCTCCGCTCACGCAGGCCGGAGTACGAAGGGGCGACAAGGTCTTCGGCGCCGCGGTGCTTCGCAAGTCCGATGGCACTTTGGTCGTCGCGGGCACCAACCAGGAGACGGGCTGTCCGCTCTGGCACGGGGAGGTCACGACGATTCGGGAGCTTCACGAGCTGCCAGCGGCGGAGCGTCCCGATCCCAAGGAATGCCTTTTCCTCAGCACCCACGAGCCTTGCTCGCTATGCCTCTCCGCGATCACCTGGGCGGGCTTCGACAACTTCTACTATCTGTTCAGCTACGAGGACTCGCGCGACGACTTCGGCATCCCGCACGATCTGCGCATCCTGGACGAGGTGTTCGGATGCCCGAAGGGCGCTTACGCCGCCGAGAACGCCTACTGGACGAGCCACGACATCGTGGAGCTCGCCGGGAGTCTCGACACGGTGGAGGGGAATCGCTTCCGCCAGCGGCTCGGCCACCTCCAGACGCTCTACGCGGAGATGTCGCGGACCTACCAGAGCAGCAAGGACGACCACGAGATACCGCTCGCCTGAAATGCAGGCTAGGAGCCTGCAGGACGGTAACGGTGCTCTTCGGGCACCGCGTTGACACCTTCCCAAACCACGCGGCGGAAGTAATCCGGGTCAGTGTTGCCTTCCGAATTGACCAGGAGAACCTGCGAATCCGGCCCCAGGCCGAGGTCCTCCTTGAGCTCGGCTCCCCCGCGGGTCTCCATCACGAACATCAGGGCACCGAGTGTGACGGCGCCAGACTCGCCCGAGATCACCACCGGGTCTCCGTCGAGGGGCACGCCGAATACCCTCATTCCCTTGGCGGCGACGTAGTCGGGCACGGCGGCGAAGACGTCCGCGCGGTCCCATAGGAGATCCCAGGCGATCGGGCTGGGATCTCCACATGCCAGTCCCGCCATGATCGTGTCCAGGTCGCCCGGAAAATTGTGCGGCTGGCCATCGCCGGCTCGGGCCGACTCCAGCAAACAAGCCGCGCTGCTGGGCTCGACCACCACACACTTGGGAGCGTCCCTGCCGAACAGGCGGTGAAAGAAGCTCACACAGGACGCGGCGAGTGCGCCGACCCCGGCCTGAATGAACACATGGCTCGGCTTGGTCAGACCCTGGGCCGCCATCTGCTCCTGCGCTTCGGAGAACAAGGTGCTGTAGCCCTGCATGATCCAGGTCGGGATCTCCTCGTAGCCCGGCCACGATGTATCCGAAATAACCTGCCATCCGTACTGTTTGGCGTGCTCGTCGACCTGCCTCACGGCATCGTCGTAGGTCCCGTCGACGACCTCGACTCGAGCGCCGTGACTCTCGATCGAGCGCACCCGCGCACTCGCCGTCTTGCTGTGCACGTAGACTACACAACGCTGGCCGAGCTTGCTGGCCGCCCAGGCTACGCCCCGGCCATGGTTGCCGTCGGTCGCCGTCGCAAAGGTGATCTCCCCCAGCCGTTCTCTGGTCTCGGCCGAAGTGAGCTCGGCGAACGTCAACTCGCCGGCGTCGAGACCCAATCGCTGCTCGAGGTACTTGTAGATGGCAAACGATCCGCCCAGGACTTTGAAAGAGCTGAGCCGAAGCCTCTCGGCCTCGTCCTTGACCCAGAGCCCGCCCAAACCCAGCATCGCTGCGAGGCCGCTCAATCCCTTGAAGGGGCTATAGCGAAAGCCAGGAATCTGGCGGTGGAACGAACGGGCGGCCTCGAGTGCACCGACCGGCAGAATGGCGTCGAGGGATCGGGTGCTCTCGCCCAACGCCGGGTTGGGGTTGGCAGCCCAGTCCAAGGGGGTTTCGGCGGTCACGAGTCAGTCTCTGAAAAGGCCTATCCGCCTAGCCCGGAACGATCGTCGTACCGGTTTCGCCGGCCAGCGCCCGTGTCAGGTTCTCCGGGTCGGTAATGAGCCCCCGGCCACCGGTTCGCTCGACGAAATCGATCACTGCCTGGATCTTCGGCCCCATGCTACCAGGAGGAAACTGGCCGCTCGCCTGGTGCTCGCGGGCCTCGGCGAGCGTCATCCGGTCCAGCCACCGCTGGTTCGGCTGGCCGAAGTTGACGGCCACCTTCTCCACCGCTGTCGTGACCAGGAGCAGGTCGGCGTCCAGCTCGGTTGCCAGGAGGCTCGAGGCGTGATCTTTGTCGATAACCGCCTCCACCCTCTGCAGCTCGCCGGCCTCATCTTCGAACACCGGCACGCCGCCACCGCCACAGGCGATCGCCACCGTGCCCTGCGTCACCAGAGTGCGAATCACTTCGAGCTCCACGATCGCCAGGGGCAGGGGTGACGCCACGACCCGCCGCCAGCCTCGCCCGGAGTCCTCCTTGACCACCCAGCCCTGCTCGGCGGCCCGTTGACGGGCCGTGGCTTCATCGAGATGCGGGCCGATCGGCTTGGTCGGCTCCTCAAAGGCCGGATCGTCGCGATCGACCA
>JAPUJD010000090.1 GCA_027296385.1 Acidobacteriota bacterium
GGTGGAGATGGGATGGGTAAGAATCTAGTCATCGTCGAGTCCCCGGCCAAGGCCAAGACCCTGGCGCGCATCCTTGGCAGCGACTACACGGTCGAGGCCAGCTACGGCCACGTGCGCGATCTGCCGGAGAAGGCGGACCAGATTCCAGCCAAGTACAAGAAGGAAAAATGGGCGCGGCTGGGTGTCGACGTCGACAACGACTTCGAGCCTCTCTACATCGTCTCCGCTGACAAGAAGAGACACATCCAGACCCTGAAGAAAGCGCTGGCCGGCGCCGATCGGGTCCTGTTGGCGACGGATGAGGACCGCGAGGGCGAGAGCATCTCGTGGCATGTCCTGGAGCTGCTAAAACCCGAAGTGCCGGTCCACCGGATCGCCTTTCACGAGATCACGGAAGAGGCCATCCGCGCGGCCATCGACAACCCGCGCGAGATCAACCTCAACCTCGTTCGAGCGCAAGAGAGCCGGCGGATTCTCGACCGGCTCTTCGGCTACCAGCTCTCGCCGGTCCTGTGGAAGAAAGTGCGCACCGGGCTGTCGGCCGGCCGGGTGCAAAGCGTGGCGGTTCGACTGTGCGTGCTGCGCGAGCGGGCGCGACGCCACTTCCGTCGTGCGGTCTACTGGGACGTCGAGGCCGAGTTCGAGAAGGACGGCACGAGCTTCAGTGCGCGCCTGGCCCGGTTGGGCCGGTCGGGCCAAATGGGGGCCGTGGCCACGGGACAGAGCTTCGACGCCGACAGCGGCGAGCTCAAGGCCGGCTCGAAAGCGCTCTGGCTCGAGCGCCGTGGCGACGTCGAGGATCTGATCTCGGGCTGGACGTCTCCCTGGTCGGTCACGGCGGTCACCGAGAAACCGTTCAGCCGCAAACCGGCGCCGCCGTTCACCACTTCGTCGCTCCAGCAGGAGGCGAACCGCAAGTTCCGCTTCTCGGCCAAGCACACGATGCGCCTCGCGCAGCGGCTCTACGAAGGCATCGAGCTCGGCGGCGAACGCGTCGGCCTGATCACCTACATGCGGACGGATTCGCTGACGCTCTCCAACAAGGCGCTCAGCGATGCTCGAGAGGTGATCGCGCGGCGCTACGGCAAGGACTTCACCGATGGCCCCCGCCGCTACAAGACCCGCGCCAAGGGGGCCCAGGAGGCCCACGAGGCGATCCGTCCCAGCGAGATCTCGCGCACCCCGGAGGCGATGAGCCGGTACCTGACCGGCGACGAGCGCAAGATCTACGACCTGATCTGGAAGCGAACCCTCGCCAGCCAGATGACCGACGCGCGGCTGCGGCGAACCTCGATCGAAATCACGGCCGCCGGCGTGGGGGGTGAGACTCCAAGGGGCATCTTCAGCGCCACCGGCAAGACGATCGAGTTCCCCGGCTTCCTGCGGGCCTACGTCGAAGGGGCGGACGACCCCAAGGCCGATCTGGCCGACCGGGAGGTGATTCTGCCGCCACTGGCCGAGGGTGACGCGCTGGCTCCGACCGCTGTCGAGCCCAGCCGGCACGAGACCCAGCCGCCGGCGCGCTTCACCGAGGCCAGCCTGATCAAGGAACT
The DNA here is from genome assembly GCA_027296385.1 of Acidobacteriota bacterium. GTDB lineage: Bacteria > Acidobacteriota > Thermoanaerobaculia > Multivoradales > JAHEKO01 > CALZKB01. Next base: position 1,554 of record JAPUJD010000090.1, read on the forward strand.
CGAGAAAGAGGGCATCGGGCGGCCCTCGACCTACGCTTCGATCATCGACACCATCCAGCGCCGCGGCTACGTCGAGAAGAGGGGCAACGCCCTGATTCCGACTTTCACCGCCCACGCCGTCACCCAGCTGCTGGAGAAGCACTTCACGGACTACGTCGACACTCAATTCACCGCCCGCATGGAGGAACAGCTCGACGACATCGCCGAGGGCGAGCTCGACTGGCTCGAGCACCTGCGTGCCTTCTACTTCGGCAACGGCGACACGCCGGGACTCGAGCAACGCATCGCGGATGAAGAGCCCAAGATCGACTATCCGGCCATGCAGCTCGGGGTCCATCCGGAGAGCGGCAAGGCGGTGGTCGTCAGGGTCGGGCGCTACGGCGCCTACATCCAGCACAAGCGCTCGGACGAGGACCGGGAGGCCGCCACGCTGCCAGCTGGGCTGGCGCCGGCCGATCTGACGCTCGAGATGGCAGTCGAGCTGCTGGCTCAAGCCGTGATCGGCAGCCAGGAGCTCGGGGCCGACCCCGAGAGCGGTCAGACCGTCTATCTGTGCCGCGGCCGCTACGGGCCTTACGTCCAGCTCGGCGAGACGCCGGAGCGTGGATCGAAAGAGCCCAAGCCGAAACGAGCATCGCTACCCAAGGGGCTGGCCGAGGAAGAGGCCAACCTCGAGCTGGCTCTCAAGTGGCTCTCGCTGCCACGCACCCTCGGAACCGACCCGGAGAGCGAAGAGAAAGTCATCGTCGCCTCCGGGCGCTTCGGGCCCTACATCAAGCGCGGCAAGGACACGCGCTCACTGACGGCTGACGACGATGTCTACACCGTCGGGCTCGAGCGAGCTCTCGAGCTCCTGGCCCAGCCCAAGACCCGCGGCCGGCGCAGCGCCCGCACCGTGCTCAAGGAGTTCCCCGATAATCTGCAGCTGCTCGATGGACGCTATGGGCCCTATCTGACCAATGGTGAGCTCAACGCGTCGTTACCGCGCGACCTCAATGCGGCGGAGCTCACGGCCGAGCGTGCCGCCGAGCTTCTGGCCGAGCGCGGCAAACCGCCCAAGCGCCGGGCCAAGAAGTAACTCGAGTCGCCCTGGTGGCAGCGGCACCTCCTGGCTCGAAGCAGAGTCAGAGATGCACGCTAGAATCAGCTTCGTGAGCACCAAAGTACATGTCGTCGGCGGCGGTCTCGCCGGAACCGAGTGCGCCTACCAGCTGGTGCGCCGCGGTGTTTCCGTGGTGCTTCACGAGATGCGCCCGGTACGGTCGACCCCGGCTCACAAGACCGGTGACCTGGCGGAGCTAGTCTGCAGCAATTCACTGCGCAGCGACGATCCCCATCATGCTGCTGGGCTGCTCAAGCGCGAGATGGAACGCTTCGGCTCGCTCGTCATAGCCAGTGCTCGCTCGGCCGCGGTGCCGGCGGGCAGCGCTCTGGCGGTCGACCGGGACCTGTTCGCCCACGCCATCACTTCGACGCTCGCCGCCTTGCCTGGACTCGAGATACGCCGCGGCGAGGTGCTGGAGATCCCCGACGGCGACACAGTCCTCGCCACCGGGCCGCTGACCTCCGAAGCCATGGCCGAGCGCCTGCAAGAGCTCCTGGGCGAGGACCACCTCTACTTCTACGACTCGATCGCGCCGATCGTGGACGGCTCGACTCTCGACATGGAGCCGCTGTTCTGGGCTTCGCGCTGGGGCAAAGGCGGCGATGACTACCTCAACGTGCCACTCGACCGCGAGCAGTATCTCGAGTTCCATCGCGAGCTCGTCGAGGCCGAGGTCCAGCCTCTACACGACTTCGAACAGGCGCTCTTCTTCGAGGGCTGCCTGCCGATCGAGGAGATCGCCCGCCGAGGCGTCGACACACCGCGCTTCGGCCCGATGAAATCGATCGGCCTGGCGGCGCCGGACGGCACGCGACCCTACGCCGTGGTGCAGCTGAGGCGCGAGAGCCTCAGCCGCGAACTACTCAATATCGTCGGCTTCCAGAGCCGGCTCAAGTGGAGTGAGCAGAAGCGTGTTTTCGGCGCTCTACCCGGGTTTCAGAACGCCGAGTTCGTGCGTCTGGGACAGGTCCATCGCAACACCTTCATCAACTCTCCGACCCATCTCGACGCCTACTACCGTCTCCAGCGCCATCCACGGATCCGTCTCGCCGGGCAGATCACCGGCGTCGAGGGCTATCTCGAGTCGGCAGCCACAGGCCTGGCCATCGCGCTCTACCTGAGCGCGGAACGCCAGGGGCGCAGCCTGGCTCCTTTCCCCGCCACCACGGCCTTCGGCGCCCTCGCCCGGCACCTGACCCAGTCGCCCGCCAAACATTTCCAGCCAGCCAACATCAACTACGGTCTGTTCGAAGAGCTCGAGCACAGGATGCCGAAGAAGATGCGCCGTGCCGCCTATGCCGAGCGTGCCTGGAGCCGGCTCGAAGAGTGGGCGAGGGCGCACGATCTCGAGCTCGAAGAGGTCGCCAGCCCACCCCAAGCGGTCAGCGGATAGGACGCGGTGCGCCGCCTCATCGATCGTTTTCTCCAGCACCTCGAGGCCGAGCGCAACTACTCCCCGCACACCCTACGCGCCTACGGCAGCGACGTCAGGCGCTTCCATCGGTTCCTGGCCATCGATTATCTGGGCGTCGAGCTCGAAACCGTGCATCCCGGACAGGTCGAGGCGATCGCACTGAGATCGTTCATCGCGTCGATGGCCCGGCGCGGCGTCGCCCGGCGCACTCAGGCCCGGGCTCTGTCGGCGGTCCGCTCACTCTTCGCCTTCGCCTGCCGCGAGGGCATCATCGAGCACAATCCGGCGGCCGCCGTGCGCTCGCCCAAACAGGAGCAGAGACTGCCGCGGCATCTGCGACCGGGTGAGATCGAGACGTTGCTCGAGGCGCTCGATGGCGAGGATCCGTTGGGCCGGCGCGATCGAGCGTTGCTCGAGCTCCTCTACGCCACGGGCCTGCGCGTCGGCGAGCTCGTCAGCTTGGACTGGAAGGATCTCGATCTCGGCGCCCGCGTGTTGCGAGTCCTGGGCAAGGGCGGCAAGGAGCGCATGGTGCCGTTCGGTCGCCCGGCGGTAACGGCGCTCGAAGCCTGGCACATCCACTGGCAGGCCTTGCACGATCACGCCGAGTCCGACGATGCGCCGATCTTTCTCAACTACCGCGGCGGCCGGCTGGGCGTCCGCTCGGTGCGGCGGATTCTCGACCGCGCCGTCGAGACCGCGAGCCTCGCCGCCGGCGTGCATCCCCACACGCTGCGCCACACCTTCGCCACCCACCTGCTCGAGGGTGGCGCCGATCTGCGGGCGATCCAGGAGCTGCTGGGGCACAGTTCGCTGGCCACCACCCAGCGCTACACCCACGTCGACATCGACCGCCTGCTCAACGTCTATCGCGAAGCTCACCCTCGGGCCAAAGAGGACTAGGGGCTTGCTGAAGAACCCTCGTGGGTGACCGCTGGCCAGGCCCCGCCGGCTGTGGCATCCTGCACCTGGCATGCCCGATTTGGCGGACAACAGCTTGCGCTTCGAGTGCACAGCCGGCGGCCTCATCGCCACCGGGCAGCGGACCCTGGCCCGGCTGCTGCTCGGGCTCAGCGCCTTCATGGTCGTCAGTGGGGTTCTCGTCTGGGTGTCCGATCGCCTCTTCCCCGCCTTGCTCTGCCTGGGCGTGGCCTTCGTCCTGTGGACGACTTGGAGAATGAGCGGTGATCTCGACCTGCTCTGGCTCGAGCTCGAGCACGATTCGCTCACGCTCCAGATGCGGCGCCAGAGGCTGCCACTGCCGCTCCTGGCCCCCCGAGCCCGGCGCCTCGATGAGGCTGAGCGCGCGCACATCGCCAAGCTGGCATCCAACGGCCTCCTCCTCGCCGGCACCGGGGGATTCGACTCCCATCTGCTGGGCGAGTTCAACCTCCATGCGACCGACCTCGCCAACGCCGTTCTCGTCGACACCGGAGACAGCCGCGTCGTCGTCACGCCCGATGATCCCGCCGCCTTTCTGCTCGCCCTGGGTCTGGATCCCAAGCTGGATTGAGGGCCGCCGTCCGCGCCCCCGGCCGACGTTGTATTCTCCGCCGGTGAGCGACTTTCGATCGACCACCGTTCTGCTGGTCCGCCGCGACAGCAAGACCTGTATGGCCAGCGACGGCCAGGTGACGCTGGGGGACACAGTACTCAAGTCGAGCGCCCAAAAGGTCAAGCGGGCCGGCAAAGGCAAGGTCCTGGTTGGGTTCGCCGGCGGCGCCGCCGACGGCCTCGCTCTCTTCGCCCGCTTCGAGACCAAGCTCGAGGAGTACTCCGGCAATCTCGAGCGCGCGGTCGTCGAGCTGGCCAAGGACTGGCGCACAGATCGGGTGCTGCGCCAACTCCAGGCCCAGATGATCGTCGCCGACAGCGAGCGCTGTTTCCTGGTCTCCGGCAACGGCGACCTGCTGCAGCCGGACGACGAGGGTATGCTCGCCATCGGCTCGGGCGCCAACTACGCTCTGGCCGCAGCCCGCGCACTGCTGCGCCACACCACGATGACGGCGACCGATATCGCTCGTGAAGCGATGAAGGTTGCGGCCGAGATCTGCGTCTACACCAATGACCAGATAACCCTCGAGGAGGTCTAGGCGCGTGTCTCGTGCTCTCATCGCCGGCTCCAGCGACCTCGACGATCTGACGCCGCGTCAGATCGTCGCCGAGCTCGACAAGCACGTTATCGGCCAAGACGACGCCAAGCGTGCGGTCGCCATCGCCCTGCGCAACCGCTGGCGACGACGTCAGCTCGATCCGGAGATGGCGGAGGAGGTGATGCCCAAGAACATCCTGATGATCGGCCCGACCGGCGTCGGCAAGACGGAGATCGCCCGCCGGCTGGCCAAGTTGGCCCGAGCCCCTTTCTCCAAGGTCGAGGCGAGCAAGTTCACCGAGGTAGGCTACGTCGGGCGTGATGTCGAGTCGATGATCCGCGATCTGGTCGAGATCTCGGTCGGCATGGTCCGGCAGGAGCGTCGGCAGGCGGTGAGAGACGTCGCCGAGCGCCAGGCCGAGTCGCGGCTCCTCGACCTCCTGCTCCCGCCGCCGGCGCCGTCGACGAGCGCCGCTGATGGCGCCACCACGGTACCCGACCTCGCCGCCACCCGGGAGAACTTCCGCCAAAAGCTCGCAAGCGGTGATCTCGACGAGCGCGAAGTCGAGATCGAGGTTCAAGAGTCCGGCTTTCCCGGCTTCCAGATGTTCACCCCACAGGGCGTCGAGGAGATCGGCATCAACCTCAAGGACATGCTGCCGGGCATGTTCTCCAAGCGGCAGCTTCAGAAGATGACGGTCACCGACGCGCGCGAGATCCTCCTCGAGCAAGAATCCGACAAGCTCATCGACGAGCAGAAGCTCGCGCGCGAGGCGCGCCGCCGGGTGGAGCAGGAGGGCATCATCTTCCTCGACGAAATCGACAAGGTGGCAGGTCGGGAGTCGGGCCACGGGCCCGACGTCTCACGCGAGGGCGTTCAGCGGGACCTGCTGCCCATCGTCGAGGGCTGTACTGTCGCCACCAAGTACGGGCCGGTCAAGACCGACCACATTCTCTTCCTGGCCGCTGGCGCGTTCCACGTCAGTAAGCCCTCGGACCTGATCCCGGAGCTGCAGGGTCGCTTTCCGATCCGAGTAGAGCTCTCGGCCCTGACCGAGGCCGATCTGGTGCGCATCCTCACCGAGCCGGACAACGCATTGACCAGGCAGTACGAGGCGCTCCTCGGCGCCGAGGGCATGCACGTGAGCTTCACCACTGACGCCGTCGCCGAGATTGCCCGTCTCGCCGTCGAGGTCAATTCCCACAGCGAGAACATCGGCGCCCGCCGTCTGGCGACGATGCTGGAGAAGTTGCTGGAAGAGGTATCGTTCGAAGCACCGGACATGAAGGGAGTGCGGGTCAAGATCGATCGCGAGTACGTGCAGCGTGTGCTAAGCGACATTGTCGAGAATCGAGACTTGAGCCGCTATGTCCTCTGATCCTTCCATCCGGCGCCACGCGGCGCTCCACCGTGCCTTGGTGTCCCGTGCGGCAGTGGCAATGCTCGTGGCCGCGGCTCTCCTGGCGAACGCTTGCGGCCACAAGAAGGCGCCGCAGCCGCCGCCGAGCAAGATCCCTCAGCGGGTGGTCCTCAAGGTCCATCAACGAGGCGGCGAAGCCGTGCTCAGCTTCCCGTACCCGACGACGACGATCAGCGGTACAGCGCTGCCTGGCATCTCGCAGATCGAGATCTGGCGCTACGCCCAGGAGGTGCCCGAGTTCGCCATCGACCTCTTGGCGGAGGAAGCAGAGCGCCGGCAAGAGGCTCAGGCTCTGCTCGACGAGCTGGGCCTCGAGCTCTACGAGGCGCCGCCCCCCGCGGAGCCGGTCGCATCCGAGCCACCGATCCAGTCCGAGCCCGCCGAAGTAGAACAAGGAGAGACCGAGGACGGGGACGGCGAGGAGAGCGAACTGACCGAGGAGCAGGAGCTGGAGATTCGTATCGAGGCGGCACGCATCCTCTTGCGCTCACGCCCTACCGACAAGAGTTCTTTTATCACCGCCACCAAAAAGGACTTCGAGAAAGATTCCGAGCTCGCGCTGACGATAGAGCGCGACGACATCTCGAGCGCCTTGATCGGCAACGCCATCGTCCTGCGGCTGACGCTGCCCCCGCGGACTGCGGAGGGTCCAGAGATCGGATATCTCTTCGCGGCCAGGGTTCGAGCCCTCAACGGTAAGCCCTCCGATCTCTCCGCAACGATCGCCTTGCTGCCCAGCGACACGCCCGTGCCGCCACAGGAGGCGGCGGTCAATGCCAGGCCCGACGGCGTGCACGTGAGCTGGAGCGCCGCGGAGGATCCACCCGCCGGTTTCCGCGTCTACCGGCGCGAAGCGCAGGCCAGGATCTACGGCGAGCCAGTGGGCACCATCCTCGGCACCTTCCGTCTCTTCGTCGACCGGCAGGCGATCTTCGGCGCCCGCTATATCTACGCCGTCACCGCCCTCGAGACCCTTACGCCGCTGCTCGAGAGCGACATCTCCTCGGAACATGAGATCGATTATCAGGATCGGTTCGGTCCCGCCACTCCCGGCGGCCTCGTCGCTTTCCCCGAGATCGGGAGGGTACGCCTGCTCTGGACTTCGGTGACCGACGTCGATCTCGCCGGCTACGAGATCCTGCGCCGATCGACAGCTGATGACGTAGCGGCGGCCGTCAACAGCGAGCTCATCTCCCGAGGTCAGTACCTGGACGAGAGCGTCGCCAGTGGCGATTCCTGGCTCTACTCCGTCGTCGCGATCGACGAGAGCGGCAATCGCAGCGTCGTTAGCGCGGAGATCGAAGTTCGCGTACCGTAGGCTCGATGACGGCCTCTCGGATCGAGTGCTACCGGCTCAGCGGCGGTGGCAACGACTTTCTCGCCCTCGCCGAGCCCGCCGCACAGCCGAGCCCGGGCCAGATCCGCTCCTGGTGCACCCGCGGCCTCTCGCTCGGTGCGGACGGCCTCTTCGTCATCGTCCGCTCGGGCACGGGTGTTGCGATGAGTTACTTCAATGCCGATGGCCGGGCCGCTGATCTGTGCCTCAACGGCACTCGCTGCGCCGCGCGCCTCGCCCGTCACCTGGGCTGGACCGACGGCTCGGTCGCCATCGAGACCGGCGCCGGCACCATCCTCGCCACAGCCAGCGGTAACGAGAGCGTGAGGCTGGAGCTGCCACCGCCGAGAACGGCGCCCCAGCGGCGTGAGATCGAGGTCGAGGGCACGGTCTGGGCCGGCTGGTTTCAGGAGGTCGGCGTACCCCAGTTCGTGCTCGCTTGGCCCCAGTCTCTGGCCGACGCGCCAGTCGTCGAGCTTGGCCGGCGCCTGCGCCACCACGAGGCCTTCGGCGCCGCCGGCACCAACGTCATGTTCGCCCGCTTCGTGCCACCCCACCGGTTGGAGCTTCGAAGCTACGAGCGTGGAGTCGAGGCCGAAACGCTCGCCTGTGGTACCGGCGTGCTCGCCGCCGGCGCGGTTGCAGTTGCCGAGGAGCAACTCGCGCTGCCGATCCGGGCCCTCACCGCTGGAGGTTTCGAGCTCGAGATCCACGGCACCCTCGAGGACGGCGGTCAGATCACGAGCTGGGGCCTGACCGGCGACGCTCGGCTGCTGGCTCGCCTCGAGCTCGAACCCGGTGCCGATCATCTGCCGCCTCCCCCCTCGTGGAGTTGACATGGTAGAACTCCGCCGATGACGAGTCAGTCTTTCCGGCCAGTGGCAGAGCAGCTCTCTGTGCTCGGGCGCGGCACCGTCGATCTGATCGACGAGAGTCAGCTCGCCGACAAGCTGGAACGTTCGCTGGTGAGCGGCCAACCTTTGACGGTCAAGACCGGTTTCGACCCTTCGACACCGGATCTCCATCTCGGCCACTGCGTGCTGTTGCAGAAGATGCGCCAGTTCCAGGACCTGGGCCACCGAGTGATCTTTCTGATCGGCGACTTCACCGGCATGATCGGCGACCCCACCGGCAAGAAAAAGACCCGACCGCAGCTGTCGCGCGAGCAGATCGAAGAGAATCTTGCGACCTACGAGCGGCAGGTCTACAAGGTCCTCGATCGCGACAAGACCGTCGTCGACCACAACAGCCGTTGGCTCGACCCGCTAGGCTCGGCGGGAATCATCAAACTGGCCGGCAAATACACACTGGCCCGCATGATGGAGCGCGACGATTTCCGCACGCGCTACGAGAATCATCAGACCATCACGCTGCACGAGCTGCTCTATCCCCTGGTCCAGGCCTACGACTCCATTGCGCTCGAGGCGGACGTCGAGCTCGGCGGCCACGATCAGATCTTCAACCTGCTGGTCGGCCGAACCCTGATGAAAGAGCACGGCCTCGAACCGCAAGTCGTGCTCACCGTACCGCTCCTGGTCGGCACGGATGGTCGGGAGAAGATGTCCAAGAGCCTCGGCAACGCGATCGGAGTCGAAGACCCACCAGGTGAGATCTACGGCCGGACGATGTCGATTCCGGATGAGTTGATGTGGGACTGGTGGTTGTTGTTGACGGACCTGGGCGAGGAGGAACTAGCAGCGAAAAAGCTCCAGGTAGAGCAGGGTGCACTGCACCCAAAGGCCGTCAAGCAGGAGCTGGCACGGTCGTTGACCGCACGTTTCCACGATGCCGAGGCTGCACGGGAGGCCGAGCGCGAGTTCGAGAGCGTCTTCGCTCGCGGCGGTGTTCCGGACGAGATCCCCGAGTTCGAGTTCGACTTCCCGACCCGGATTACCGAGATCCTGGTCGGGGCAGGCCTGGCCGCCAGCAAAGGCGAAGCGCGGCGGCTGATCCAGCAGGGCGCAATCCACATCGATGGCGAGAAGTTCGTTATTCCGGACTCCGCCGGACTTGAACCGCATGTTCTGCCCGGGCCCGGCAGCTACTCCATGGCGTCGTTCGAGCTCCCGGTGGGCGAACACCTGGTCAAGGTGGGCAAACGCCACTTCGCCCGGGTCACGATCACGGGGTAGCGCCCGATCGGTCCGCGCTACCGAGGTCGAAGCGCAGGCCGATCAGAACCGACCGCGGCAGGCCCGGCCGCAGGCCCGCCGGGCGTCGAGCTGCGATGTAGACCTCGTCGGTCAGGTTCAGCACCTGGGCGAAGAGATTGAATCCGCCGGCCAGGGTGAGCTCTCCGCGAACGTCGTAGGTGGTACGCCGGTCGACGCGCTCGCCCTCGGCCACGGGGCCCGAGCCCGCCCGCGTTCGAATCGCCGCCGAGTAGTTGCCGTCGAGGTGAAGAGCCCAGCGCGGAGCGTGGAGGCTCACGGTGGCGTTGAGTTGATGCGACGGAATGTAGGGGATCTCGTCTCCGCGGGTCACCGAAGGCGCCCAGTCGGCGAAGCTGGTATCGAAACTCGAGGTGAACCGGGCGCGGGTGTAGGTGTAGGTCACGCCAAGCGGCACCACGAAGCGGCCGCGCGGCATGAACCGGTGCAGCCAGCCCGCCTCCAACCCTGCGATCTCGGCGGCACCACCGTTGAACTGCTCGCCGCTGCCGTCGCCGCCCCCGGAGACCGTGTCGGTCCCCAGGAGGTTGTCGTAGTCGTTGTAGAAGGCGACGAGCTCGGTGCGATGGATGCCGTCGTCATGGCGGTATCCGAGCTCGAAGTTGAGGCTCTCCTCCGCCTTGACCGCCTCGGTCGAGCCGGGCGATGGAGGCGAGAAGCCGCGGTGGATCCCGCCGAAGATGCGCTCGTCGGCCGCCAGTTCGTAGCTTACGCCGAGGCCGGGGATGACCTCCGTCAGCGAGTTCTCCTTCACCACCAGGGCTACGCCCGAGCGCCCGGGATCGGCGCCCCCAAAGTCCTCACGCCGCAAGTCGATCGACTCCACCCTGACGCCGGGCGTCAGGGTCCAGCGACCGGCGACGATCGTGTCCTGGAGGAAGAGGGCCGTCGCCTCCGCCCGTGCGATCCGGTTCGCGTGGCTCCCCGGCGCTCCGCGCTCGTTGAAGACGCGGCGCCCGGCCAGCATCTGGAACGAATCCTCCTCCTGGAACCGATCTTCCTCGTCCTCGTGTATCCGCAAACCGAGGTCGAAGCGATGATCGACCAAAGCGCCTTCGCGGCGCCAATCGGCCACCACCTGTAGGCCTTGCGAGTAATAGTCACGGCGGTTGTTACGCACCGCCAGACCGCCGGGCAGGCTGTCGGCCTGGCCGCGCAGGACGGCCAAGGCGTCGAGATGGCTCGCCGGGTCGGCCAGCACTTCCGCTACGCTCGCGCCCGACACCTTCTCGAGCTTCGCCCAGTTGCGGAAGAAGTCATTGCGATAGACCGTCACGGTGAACCGGAAGGTCGGGCTCGGCTGGACTTCGTAGCTTAGCTGGATCTGATCGTGGTCGGAGAGAATCCGATCGCCCGCCGAGCTCGCGTAGCGCCGGTATGGGTCGACCCTGAAGTCCTCCTCGGTCAGACCGACGTAGGTCTCGTCACCGTCTTGGTGCGTCGTGCCCAGCTTGATCTCGAACGTCTGTCGGATGCGGGCGGTGGCTGGGCTGTTGAGCCGAAACTTGGCCATGTAGTCCTGGAGCGAGAACCCGGTCGGGCCCCCACCGTCGAGGTTCTTGAATCCCCCATGGCTCGAGTCGTAGGCCTCGATCAGCCAGCCGAAGCGCTCCCGCGAGTCGCCCGCCACGGCGTGGGCGCGGTGCTGATCGTCACTGCCGACGACGAGCTCGAAGTCCACGTCGGGCGACCGCGGAATCGAGCTCGACAGATAGTTGATCGTGCCGCCGTTGGTGTAAGGCCCCTGGCGGATGGCGCTCGACCCCTTGCGGACCTCGAAGCCCTCCATGCGGCCCGCCGTCGGGGCGTAGTAGGCCGCAGGCGCGGAGTAGGGCGCGGGTGCGACCAGCACTCCGTCCTCGAGCAGCGTGACCTTCTGGCTGCGCTCGACGCCGGTTCCGCGCAGGCCGATGTTCGGCCTCAGGCCGAAGCCGTCCTCCTCCTGGATGTTGACTCCAGGAACCAGACGCAACACACGATGAACGTCTTGATAGCCCTGACGCTCGAGCTCTGCGGCTCCGATCACATGGGCCGAGCCCGCCACTCGACGCGCGGCATCGCCGGCTCCGACGATCAGCAGCTCTTCGAAGAACCGGCCGTCGCCCGGCTCGATATCGACAGGCCCGGTCACCTCGGGATCGACCATCTCTTCCTTCGAGGGCGTCGCCGCGGCCTCGGACCGGGCGCTCAGCGCTCCACCTGAAAGCACCGAGATCAGGGCCGCCACTGCGAAGGCAACGAGACCCGCGGTCCCATGGACTGTCTGTCGCATCGTCTCGTCCTATGGCCCTGAGGGAGGGGCCGAGCCCCGCGCCGCCCGGGCCTTCTTACAGGTGATACAACATCCGACGACCTGAACCGTCAGATCGTCCGGGTCGAAACCATGAGCCCGGCAGATTTCCTCCTGTTGGGCTCGCAGGTCGCGGTTGACGAACTCGACTACACGGCCGCACTCACGGCAGACCATGTGATCGTGCTCCATGCCGGCATGCATGTGCTCGTAGAGAACGCGGTGACGGTCGAGCCGGTACTTGCGGACCAGCCCGCAGTCGGCCAGCAGATCGAGATTGCGGTAGACCGTGGCACGCGAAACGTCGAGTCCCTTGCCGCGCATCGCAGCGTGCAGGCGGTCCGCATCGATGTGCTCGTGGTGGGAAAAGATCTCCTCCAACACGGCCCGACGGGCGTTCGTCATGCGCAATCCGTGATCGCGGATGTAGTGTTCGAAAGCTGCCGTTTCCTGATACATTTTCTTATTGAGACAGCGTCTCAATTCGCCCTCTAGCGGATTCTCGCTCGTCCGCTACCCCACTGTCAAACCTGTTCCCGACCCACTTTCGTATAGGCTGCACAGCATGTCCGAACAAGGCGGGCCAGAGTCCGATCCGTCGGCCGCCGGGCCGAAGAAGCGCCGGCGGCCCCGCCTGCCTGCTCTCCCTCTGGTGGTGCGCATCCTGGTGCTCGTCGTCGGCTGGGTGGTGGTGCTCATCGGCATCGCGGGACTCGCGTTGCCGGGCATTCAGGGTTGCTTGACCCTCGGCCTGGGGGCCGCCCTGCTATCGCTCGCCAGCGAAATGATCTACCGCGGGCTGCACCGTCTGCTGCAGCGCTGGCCCAGAGTCTGGGACCGCGTCGAGAACCTGCGCAGCTGGATGCACGACAAGCTGTCGCGCTTGCGCTGGCGCTAGCGCTAGGGGCTTGCTGCAGAACCCTAGCGCTCGGAGACAGGGAGGACTTCGCGGACGTTCTCGCCAGTGTAGATCTGACGCGGGCGGTGGATCCGGGTCGTAGCGTCGGCGCGCATCTCTTTCCAGTGCGCGATCCAACCGGGCAGCCGGCCGAGGGCGAACATGACGGTGAACATCTCGGTCGGAATCCCCATCGCCCGGTAGATGATGCCGCTGTAGAAGTCTACGTTGGGATAGAGATTGCGCTCGACGAAATACTCGTCCTCGAGGGCGATGCGCTCGAGCTCGCGTGCGATGTCGAGCAGCGGGTCGCTCACCCCGAGCTCGCTCAAGACGCCGTCGGCCGCTCCCTTGAGCAGCTTGGCCCGCGGATCGTAGTTCTTGTAGACCCGATGGCCGAAGCCCATCAGCCGGAACGGGTCCGCCTTGTCCTTGGCCTTGTCGACGTACTTCTTGTAGTCGCCGCCGTCTCTCCGGATGTGCTCGAGCATCTCGATCACCGCCTGATTGGCCCCGCCATGGAGGGGGCCCCACAGCGCGTTGATCCCGGCCGAGATCGAAACGAAGAGGTTGGCCGCGCTCGAGCCCACCATGCGTACGGTCGCCGTGGAGCAGTTCTGCTCGTGGTCCGCGTGCAGGATGAGCAGCATGTTGAGCGCTTCATCGACCACCGGCGAGACCTCGTAGGGTTCCACTGGCAGCGCGAACATCATGTGCAGGAAGTTCTGGGTGTAGCTGAGGTCGTTGCGCGGGTAGACGACCGGCTGCCCCATCGACTTCTTGTGTGAGAAAGCGGCGATCGTCTTCGCCTTGGCCAACAGACGGACGATGTTGAGGTCCATGCCCTCCTCATCCTCGCCGACCGGGTAGTAGGCCGACAGCGACGAGACCATCGAGGAGAGAATCGCCATCGGGTGGGCCGTCTGGGGATAGCCCTCGAAGAACTTCTTCATGTCTTCGTGGATCAGCGTGTGCCGGGTCACCTGTTCGCCGAACCGCTGCAGCTGGTCCTCGGTCGGCAAGTTTCCGTAGATCAGCAGATAGCAGACTTCGATGAAGCGAGTCCGTTCGGCCAGTTGCTCGATCGAGTGCCCGCGGTAACGCAGAATGCCCTCTTCGCCGTCGATGAACGTGATGGCGCTCGAACACGACCCGGTGTTGCCGTACCCGGGGTCGTAGGTGATGGCGCCGCTGGTGACCTTGCGCAGGGCCTGCACGTCGATGCCGACTTCGCCCTCGGTCCCCTCGATCAGCGCCAGGTCGTACTCCTTGCCGTCGTAAGTCAGTCTGGCGGAACTCATTCCACAGGATCTCCTGGCAGTTCTAGATCGTCCATGCCGAAGAATGATCTTACCTCGTTAGACTCCGCGCTCGGTCGGCCCCCAGATCAACTTGTGCAGCTGAGTCTGAACCCGCACCGGCAACCGATCCTCGAGCACCCGTCGTGCCAGCACGCGGAGCGCGAGCCCATCGTGAACCACCGAGAAGAGGATCGCGCAGTGCCGCGACAACCCACGTTCGGCGACCAGATCCCGCGCCCACTCGTAGTCGGCCTCGTCCGCCAGCACGAACTTGAGCTCGTCGGTAGGCCGGAGATGATCGAGATTCTCCCACCGGTTGTTGCCGGCCTCGCCGCTGCCCGGGCACTTGACGTCGACGATGCGCCGCACCCGAGGGTCGACCGACGAGATGTCCAGGCCGCCGCCGGTCTCGAGCAACACCTCGAAGCCCGCGTCGCAGAGCCGGGCGAGGAGCGGGTGAACGCCGGGCTGGAGCAACGGCTCGCCGCCCGTCACCTCGACCAACGGGCACTCGAAGCTCTCGACCTCGCGCACCACTTCGTCGAGGCTGTACCAGGTACCCTCGTAGAAGCTGTGTTCGCTGTCGCACCAGACGCAGCGCATCTGGCAGCCGGTGAGTCGAACGAGCACACACGGTCGGCCGGCGAAGCTCGACTCACCCTGCAGTGAGTAGAAAATCTCGTTGACGAGCAGCCTGGGGGGGACGCCCACACTCCGATGCGCCTCGCCCGAGCGCCCATCTTCGGTGCGGGGCGCCACCGTCACGCCGGCTCCTCGTAGCGCGCGCAGGATGTGTCATTCTCCCACACCTCGACCCGGCGAACGCGGACACGGCCGTCATTCAAACGCCGCGACATCTCCCGATAAACGTACTCGCTCACCAGCTCGGCGGTCGTGTTGCGCTCGTCGAAGGGCGAGATGTCGTTGATGACCCGGTGGTCGAAGGGCCCTGCGACCTCTTCCAGCGCCGCCCTGAGATCGGCGAAATCGAGCACCATGCCCAGCTCGTCGAGCTCGCCCGCCTCGAGGAGCACTCGCACGCGATAGTTGTGGCCGTGAAGATTCTCGCACCCACCGGTGTGGCCTCGTATGAAGTGAGCCGCCGCGAAGTTGAAGTCCTTGAAGATAGTGAACATAGGGAGTCACCAGCCCCTTAGATCGTCTCTTGCGGGCCCACTCGCGTCAAGTGGGATGGATCAACAGCCCCAGGCAGAGTGAACGGGAAACAATCTTCATCCGTACAACGTTAGTAGAGATGCATGGGCGTTCGGGAGTTGCGTCCGTCAACGGGGAGCAATCTCCGACAACTCTTTCAGCTCCCTCTCCTCCCCCCTGTGCCGGATCCCTCCCCGGCACAGGGGCTTTTCTCGAGCTCGCGACCGCCTGTGCTAGTCCAGTAGCTGGCGCAGCACGTATTGGAGGATGCCGCCGTGACGGTAGTACTCGACCTCCTGCGGAGTGTCGATCCGCAGCCGCGCCTTGAACTCTACGTCGGTGTCGGCGCTGGCCCGCACGGTGACTTCGAGGCCCTTGATGAAGTCGCCCGAGAGGCCGGCGGCCAGCCCCTCGATCGAATAGAGCTCATGACCCGTCAGGCCCAGGCTCTCGGCCGACTCGCCTGGCAGGAACTCGAGCGGTAACACCCCCATGCCCACCAGGTTGCTGCGGTGGATGCGCTCGAAGCTGCCCGCGATCACCGCCCGGACGCCGAGCAGCAGGGGGCCCTTGGCCGCCCAGTCGCGCGATGAACCGATGCCGTACTGCTTGCCGGCGATGACGAGGCTCGGCACGCCCTCCTCGAGGTATTGCATCGCCACGTCGTAGAGCGGCTTGACCTCGCCGTCGGGCTCGTGCAATGCCCAGCCGCCCTCGCGGCTGGGCACCATCTGATTGCGAAACCTGACGTTGGCGAACGTGCCGCGCATCATCACCTCGTGATTGCCGCGGCGGGAGCCGTAGGAGTTGAAGTCCTTCGGGGCGACGCCGTTGTCGATCAGGTAACGGCCGGCCGGACTGTCCGTCTTGATAGCGCCGGCGGGTGAGATGTGATCGGTCGTGATGCTGTCGCCGACCAGAGCCAGCACGCGGGCGCCCGCCAGATCCTCCACCGGCTGCGGCTCGCGCGGCAAGTCGACGAAGTAGGGCGGCAGCTTGACGTAGGTCGACTCGTGCTCCCAGCTATAGGTGTCGCCTTCCGGCACCGGCATCGAGTTCCACTGCTCGTCACCGTCGTAGACCTCGCTGTACTCCTTGGTGAACATGTCGGACTTGACGCTGGCAGCGACCGTGTCGGCGATCTCTCGCTCGCTCGGCCAGATGTCGCGCAGGAACACCGCCTCGCCGTCTGCATCCTCACCGAGCGGCTCGGTCGTCAGGTCGAGGTCGATGCGCCCGGCCAGCGCGTAGGCGACGACCAGCGGCGGCGACGCGAGGTAGTTCGCGCGCGTGTCCGAGCTGATGCGGCCCTCGAAGTTGCGGTTGCCGGAGAGCACCGCTACGGCGACCAGATTGCCAGAGCGTACCGCCTCTTGAATCGGCTCGGGCAACGGTCCGCTATTGCCGATACAGGTCGTACAGCCGAAGCCCACCAGATGGAAACCGAGTGCTTCCAGGTGGGGCATCAGCCCCGCTTCAGCAAGGTAGTCGATCACCACCTTCGATCCAGGCGCCAGGCTGGTCTTGACCCAGGGCTTCGTGCTGAGCCCCCGCTCGACCGCCTTCTGAGCCAATAGCCCGGCGCCAACCATGACCGACGGGTTCGAGGTGTTCGTGCACGAGGTGATGGCGGCGATCACCACCGAGCCGTTCTGCAGCTCGAAGCTCTCGCCCTTGTAGTGTGTCTGGACCCCGGTGGCGGTCACTTCCACCGCGACCGCCGTCGCCGTGCCGCCCTCGCCGGCCATCGGGAGCAGCGACGGCGCCTTGGCCGCCGGCGCCATCAAATCGTCGAGCTGGCCGAGGAAATTCTCCGGCACGCTGCCCAGCGCCACCCGCACGTGCGGCAGCTTGGGCCCCGCCAGGCAGGGCTCGACCTTCGACAGATCGAGCTCCAAGGTGTCGGAGTAGACCGCGTCGCGGCTCTGTGCCGTCCGGAACAGACCATGCTCCTTCTTGTAGGCCTCGACCAGAGCGACGCGCTCGGCCGCGCGTGCGGTCAGTCGCAGGTAGTCGAGCGTCACGTCGTCGACGGGGAAGATGCCGCAGGTCGCGCCGTACTCGGGCGACATGTTGGCGATCGTCGCGCGGTCGGCCAGCGGCAGACCGGCCAGACCGGGGCCGAAGTACTCGACAAACTTGCCGACGACGCCCTTGGCCCGCAGCAGCTGCGTCACCGTCAAGACCAGGTCGGTCGCGGTGGCACCCGGGGCCAGCGTGCCGATCAGCTTGAAACCGACGACCTGGGGGATCAGCATCGTCACCGGCTGCCCGAGCATCGCTGCTTCCGCCTCGATGCCACCGACGCCCCAGCCGAGCACCCCGAGACCGTTGATCATCGTCGTGTGGGAATCTGTCCCGACCAAGGTGTCGGGGTAGGCCAGCTGCCGGCCGTCGCCGGCCGGGCCGTCTATCACCACCCGGCCGAGGTACTCCAGATTCACCTGATGACAAATGCCGGTGCCCGGTGGCACCACCTTGAAGTCGTCGAACGACTGCTGCCCCCACTTGAGAAAAGAGTAACGCTCGCGGTTGCGCTCGAACTCCCGCTCGACGTTCAAGAGGAAGGCCGCATCCGTCCCGTACTCGTCCACCTGTACCGAATGGTCGATCACCAGCTCGACCGGTTGCAGCGGGTTGATCTGGCGCGCCTCGCCCCCCATCTCGACCATCGCGTCGCGCATGGCGGCCAGGTCGACCACCGCCGGCACGCCGGTGAAGTCCTGCAGCAGCACGCGCGCCGGCATGAAGGCGATCTCCACCGACGGCGCGGCCTGCGGGTCCCAGTTGGCGATACCTTCGATGTCGCCCGCCGTGACCGACTCGCCATCCTCCCGCCGGAGCAGATTCTCCAACAGGATCCGTAGACTGTACGGCAGCCGGGCGATGTCGTAGCCCTGACTCTCCAGGGCGGGAAGGCTGGAGATCGTATAGTCGCGATCTCCCACGCTGAGTGTTTTTCTAGTCGAGAAAGTGTCGTTCATGAGCAACTCCTAGGGAGGGTAAACCATAGCGCAAAGCCGAGCAGCATGCGCTGTTACGGCTGATCGAGCACCGAGGCCTCCTCGACAACGGCTGCTCCTGCCGATTTCGCCTCGTGCTGGCCGTGGCCAGTCTCCGAGAGTCGGTCAAGGCCTTCCTGCCCTGACCCGACTCAGGCCGCCGTGTCAGGCAGTACCGCGGGGGGGGCTTCGTCCACCGCGCCCTCATCGCGCACCACGGCGGCGAAGAAAAAGGTGAACACCATGAGGCCGGCGGCGATCCAGAAGGGGCCGCGGATGCCGATGTGCTGGAACACCGCGCCGGCCCATAGCGGCCCCGCCATGCGGGCGACGCCGCCGACCGACTGCTGGACTCCGAGGATGCTCCCGGTCTCGCCGGCCGCGGCCCGCTGGGAGATCAGCGAGGTCGTGGTCGGGAAGAGGAAGGCGGTGCCGATCGGCACGAAGGCCGCGGCGGCGGCGAGCTGCCAGATGCTCGTCGCCAAGGGCAGCATCAACATGCCGGCGCCGATGGTCAAGGCACCTGTCCTCAAGAGTCGCACTTCGCCGAATCTCCTCACCGCCGGGCCGAGCACGAGGCTGCGCATGATCAGCGAGATGCCGCCGACGTAGACGTAGAACCAGCCGATCGTCGTCGCGTCGACGCCGAAGCTGCGGCCGAGATAGAGGGCCAGAATGCCGTTCATCGCCATGAAGGCCATCATCCCGGTGGCGTAGATCCAGATCAGCGCGCTGATGCGGCCGCGCGGCTGGCGCACGACGTCGAGGAAGGCGCGGCGGGTCGGGCCGAGGCCGGGCCCCTTCGGTTCGTGCGGCTTGCGGTCGACCTTCGGCTCGGGCAGATTGCGCCAGGCGAAGAGGAGGTTGAGGACGCACAGCCCCGCCGCCAGGTAGCCCGGCCCCACGGTGCCGATCGTCGCCGCCAAGGAGGCGACGGCCGGTCCGACCATGACTCCGGCACTGGCTGCCGAGGTCAGCCAGCCCAGGGCCTGGGCTCGGCGCTCCGGCGGCACCGTGTCACT
>JAPUJD010000091.1 GCA_027296385.1 Acidobacteriota bacterium
GATGTTGTTGGGGTCGTCGACGGCGAAGCCTTCGAACCTCCCGGTGGTGCCGATTGCGGGCGCGTAGCGGAATTCGGTGCCGAAGGTGGTCAGGCTCTCGGTGTAGTAGTCGGTGTAGAACGTCGCGTCGTAGCTGTCGCCAAGAGTCTGGAACCAGGCCAGACCGATGACGCCGCCCCGGCGGTCCGAATAGCCCAAATTCGGCATCAGAAAGCCCGACGTTCGCTCGCTCTTGGCCGGCACCATCATGAACGGCAGGTATAAGAAGGGCATCTTTTTGACCCGCATGGTCGTGTTGTAGATGCGGGCAAACCCCTCCATGACGACCCGTGCTCGAGCGAGCTTGAAGCTCCAGGCCGGGTTCTCGCTCTCGCACGACGTCAGCACGCCGTCCGTCAGAATGTAGGTGTTGGGGCCGACCTTGCTCATCTCGGCACCATAGAAGTAAAGATCCTTGCCCAGCGTCGCTTTGGCGTCGTAGACCGTGCCGGTCTGGGTTCCGAGGTCGTAGTCCAGGCGTTGACCCGCCAGTCGGCGCGGTCCCTGATCGAGAATGACGTCGCCCTCGGCCAGAACGGTCTGGTGGGTCAGGTCCATCTCGAGGCGTTGTGCCTGGATGCGCTGGCCGGCGTACCTCACGTCGACACCCCCCGAAGCGACGATGTAGTCAGGCCGCAGATACTCCATTCGGCCGGCCAGGCCGATGACCCTGCCCCCGCCCTCCATCGGAAGATCGAAGCTCAGCCGCTCGAACTGCCGCATGCCGGAGTAGAACTGCGCCGTGAGAATCAGCGCCAGGACGGTGCCGGTCAAGAGCCAGCCCTCTCCACGACGACGGCCGTAGCCTCACCTCCGCCGATGCAGATCGCCGCGCAGCCGCGCCTAGCGGCGCGCTCCCTCATGGCGTGCAGCAGGGTGACGAGGATCCGTGCTCCCGAGCAGCCGATCGGGTGACCCAGCGCCACCGCGCCTCCACGGACGTTGACTATGTCGTAGCTCAGGTCGAGCTCCCGCATGAAGGCCATGCTGACTGCGGCGAACGCCTCGTTGACCTCCCATAGATCGATGTCCGCCACCGTCAGGCCGGCGCGATCGAGCACCTTGCGCGTGGCCGCGACCGGCGCGGTGGTGAACCACTCCGGCTCCTGAGCAGTGGACGCCTGAGCCACGAGTCGCGCCAGGGGCTCGCTGCCGTGCCGCGCGGCAGCCTCTTCGGTGGCCAGCACCAGAGCTGCGGCGCCGTCGTTGATCTTGCTGGCATTGGCCGCCGTCACCGTGCCGTCCTTCTTGAACGCCGGTCGCAACTTCGACATCTTGGCCAGATCGGATCGGAATGGCTCCTCGTCACGCGCGACCTCGACCGGATCGCCCTTGCGCTGCGGAACCTCCACCGCGACGATCTCTTCGCCGGCAGCACCGCTCTCGGTCGCCGCGCGCGCCCGCTCGTAGCTCTGGCGCGAATAATCGTCCTGCGTCTCGCGGGTAAACGCGTACTTGCTCACACAGAGCTCAGCGCAGGTGCCCATGTGGGTGTCACTATACGCATCCCAAAGACCATCGTGAATCATCGAGTCCACCAACCGACCGTGACCGAGTCTCAAGCCGTCGCGCGCTCCAACCGCCAGGTATGGGGCCCGGCTCATGTTCTCCATGCCCCCGGCCGCCACGATCGAGAAGTCGCCGCAGCGCAGATCATTGGCCGCCGTCATCACCGCCCGCATGGCGGAGCCGCAGACCTTGCCGACCGTCACAGCACCTGTCGACACCGGGCAGCCGGCGCCCAGCGCAGCCTGTCGGGCCGGCGCTTGGCCCTGACCGGCGGTCAACACCGAGCCCATGTAGACCTGCTCGATGGCCGCCGGTTCGAGTCCCGCGCGCTCGATGGAACCCGCCAACGCCCGGGCGCCGAGATCGACCGCGCCGAGGCTGGAGAGGCCGCCTTGGAAAGTGCCGATGGGGGTCCGTACAGCACTCAGGATGAAGACGTCTTTCATACTCGAGGAGGCCCCTTTTGCTATGGTTCCTGGCACTGCTGGCAAGGCGTCCGTCAGCCCTCCAAGCCGGTCGGATGCTAGCACAGGGCAATCATGCGAATTCTCGGTATCGACTTCGGTGAACGGCGTATCGGAGTGGCCATTGGGGACACTGAAGGCGGTCTCGCACTACCCCTGACCACACTGGTGCGGACCAGCGATGCCTCAGTCATTCGCGAGCTGGTCGAGCTCGCCGCAAGCGAGAGCGTGGGGGCCCTGGTCGTCGGCGAGCCTCGCCGGTTGGACGGCAGCCGGGGCCAGGCCGCCGAGCGCGCGACGGCGTTCGCGCGCAAACTCGCGACCGCGTCGAGCCTGCCTTGCCGCCTGGTCGACGAAGCACTGACCTCCGTCGAGGCCAAGGAGCGCCTGCGCACCGCCGGAGTCGATCCTCGCCGCCACCCGGAGCGCATCGACTCCTTGGCCGCGCAGATCATCCTCCAGGAAGCACTGGATCACGGACGGGAAGGCTAGTGCATCACTCGTGAAACGAACCTTGCTCGCCACCGCCGCCCTCGGCCTGGCCATGGTAGCGGCCATCGCCGGCTACGCCACCTGGGGCTGGAAGCTCCTGCACGAGGCCCAGGGGCCCAGAACGAGGGTCTCGTACACCGTCGTGCCGGGCCAGAGCGCCGGCCAGATCCTCGACCGCCTGAGCGCCCTCGGCCTACTGCCCGACGCGACGCTGGCGCGGCTCTACCTCGTCTACTACCTGGACGACCCGCCTCTCCAGGCTGGCGAGTACAGCTTCCCGTCGCCCGCGACGACGCCGGAGGTCCTCGACCGGATGGTGCGCGGCAAGGTGGTCGAGCATCCGGTGACGCTGATTGAAGGCCAGACTTTGCAGGAGACCGCACAACACCTCGCGGCGGAGGGTTTTGGCGACTACGAGACCTTCCTGGC
Organism: Acidobacteriota bacterium; assembly: GCA_027296385.1. Lineage (GTDB taxonomy): Bacteria > Acidobacteriota > Thermoanaerobaculia > Multivoradales > JAHEKO01 > CALZKB01. The sequence continues at coordinate 2,934 of JAPUJD010000091.1, forward strand.
GCTCATGCGCTCGCCGGCTTCCATCATCGATCTCGACCCCGAGGCGACAACGCTCGAAGGCTATCTCTTCCCCGACACCTACCACTTCCCTCGCTCGGCCACCGAGGTTCGGATCGTCGATACGCTCGTCGACACCTTCCGCCGGCATCTCGAGACCAACCTGGGTACGGACTACGACGGCAGTTTGCGCGACCTCGTGATCCTCGCCTCCATCGTCGAAAAAGAGGCACAGCTCGACAGTGAACGGCCGATTATCGCCGGGATCTACAGCAATCGTCTCGAGCGCGGCATCGGGCTTTACGCCGACCCGACCATCATCTTCGCCCTCAAACAGCTCGGACGCTGGGACGGAGACATTCGGCGGCGTGATCTCGCCCTCGATTCGCCCTACAACACCTATCTCTACCCAGGGCTGCCTCCGGGCCCGATCTGCTCCGCCGGTTTGGCCAGCCTGCGGGCAGCGGCCGCGCCGGCCGATGTCCCCTACCTCTACTTCGTCAGCCGCAATGACGGCAGCCACGTCTTCGCCCGCACCCTGCGCGAGCACAACCGCAACGTCGATGAGTGGCAGCGTCGGTACTGGCGACAGCGACGAGCAGAAGGCTCGAAATAGGGAGTCGCAGACCCAATACAAATGCGTGTTACATTGGTAGCCGCAATTGTGGCGCATGCAGAGAGGGTGGCTCGCTCGCATCGCGATACGATGGCTTCCCAATAGGCGGAGAACGATGCCATGACGACTCCACAGCAGTTTGGCGAATACCTCCTCTTTCGCAGGCTGACCACCGACGGACTCGGCGAAACGTACCGCGCCGGCAAGATCGGCAACCAGGGTATCGAGCGGGTCGTGTTGCTCCGACTCTTCAACGGGCAGGGCGTCGATGCCGAGTCCCTGTGGCGGACGATAGCCGACCGGATGGGGCTACATCGCATTCTGCAGAACCCCCACATCGGCGACGGCGCCGATGTGGGCCGGGTCGGCACCACGCCGTACGTCGCCTATGACTACGTCTCCGGCAAGAACCTCTCGGAGCTTCTCAATCAGGCGCGAGCACGGTCTTTCCACATCCCAACCGAGCACGCTCTCTTCATCACGGAGCGCGTCACTTTCGGTTTGAGCGCCGCTTTCGCGACCCGTCATCGCGATCAACGGGTTCAGCACGGGTTCCTCGTGCCCGAGAACATCCTGCTGTCGAACGAGGGAGAAGTTCGGCTCATCGGTTTCGAATCAGCACCCGCCCTGCGCGAGTTCCTCAGCGCCGCGCCCATTCGTGAAGCTTCCGCCCCCTACCTGGCACCGGAGGTCAAGCCCGGATCGACGCCAAGCAGCACGGACGACGTCTTTTCGCTCGCATCCCTGCTCTACGAGTTACTGACTGGCCAACGCCTGACGAACACGCCGGACGGCAACTACGATCCGCAGGTCGACGAGGCTACGCTAGCGGCCGAGGAGCAGCCCTTGCCGCCCCCGCTACGTGCTCTCTTGAAGAGCAGTCTCGCTACCCAGCAGCAGCGAATCGGCGACGTGCAGCAGTGGCAGCAGGCTTTCAGTCGCTTCATCTCAGATGCCGACTACAGCCCAACGACGTTCAACCTCGCCTTCTTCATGCACACCCTCTTCGGCGGCGAGATCGAGCAGGAGACAGAGGAAATCGAGCGCGAGAAGGCGACCCAGGTGGACCTCGCCTCTCTCTCCCAGGCAGTGGCCCCGGGACCCACGCCTGGACCTTCCGACACCGTGCTCATCCCGGCGGGTCAGATCTCCCAGACATCGAACGACGCCATCGAAAAACCGGAGGTACGAGGCGGTCACTACGGCGAGGCAGGGCGCAAGAAGACGAACTGGAAGGTACTGGCGCCGCTGGCCATCCTCGCGATTCTCGCTGGACTCGCCGCGTTCTACTACACGACGAAGAGCACGGAACCGGCGGGAGAGACGACCCTGGCCCAGGCGACGTTGCCTACGATCTCGACCGACTCGGAAGCCTCGTATCCTGACCTGCCGACCAACGGTGCGGATGAGATCGAGGGCGCCGGCGCCGCGATGGATCCCGAGAGCATCGAGACCGAGGCCGACCTGGGCGCCGTGGACACGGTCGACACCGAAGGCATCGCCGTGCCGGCGACCCCCGAGGAAGTCGAGGGCCAGATCCGGCGGCTCGTCGATGACCGCGCCAATGTTCTCGAAGCGCGTTACGAAGAGGAGTTGGCCCAGCTCCGACAGGAGCTCGAGGAAGCTCGGCAGGCGCAGGAGCAGGCCGCGGCGGCGGCCGAGTCCGCGGCGGCGGCCGAGTCCGCGACGGCGATGGATTCTCAAAGGCCCGCGCAGAGCGCCGGCGGTGCGTTGCCTCCGCCGACGACGACTCAGCGCCCTGCCGCTCTACCGACAAGGCCGAGCCCGGCCGAGGGAGCCGGTACGGCTCCTTCCGCTGAGCCCGAGTCGACTCGCCAAGCGAGAAAGCCCGAGGAGACGACGAAGCCGGAGGAGACGGCCAAGCTGGAGCCACCACCGCCTCCCCCGGTCTTGGTGGGCGAGCTCGTGGTCCCGGGACCCGCCGTCATCCGTCCCAAAATGGTCCAGCGACCCAGCCCTCGTTACCCCTCGGGAGCCCGCCGGCTGAAGAAGGAGGCCACGGTGCGGCTCCGGATCCTGATCGACGAAAATGGCCAAGTCGCTCAGGTCGAGCGTGTCGGGGACAACGTCGGCTTCGGCTTTGACGACGCGGCTCTCTCGGCCGCGTGGCGCTCCAAATGGCGTGCGGCGACGAAGAACGGCGTTCGAGTCAAGATGTGGGTCGACCTCAAGATCGCCTTCCAGCTCTAGAGAGTCGGGACGGAGCCCGGGCGTTACGTCTGGTCAACTACCCTTAAGGCGTCTCCGGAAGCTCGGCTTCACCGAGACGCTTGGCGAGGTCTTCGAGTAGCGGCCTGAGTACGAAATCGAACATTGCCGCTTCGGCTTGCGTGCCCTCTTCCGTGTTGGCGGCACGCCAGAGTTCGACCGGCGCCTCACCTCGACCGCTGTCGGCCCACACGATGGCCCCCGTCTCGCCATCCATGAGGCGTAGGTCGAAGGCTGCCAGAAACCTCTTGCCGCCCAATCCCAGGCGGCGACGACCGCGGTGCTTGCCCTTCGACCGGCGTCCGAGCCCGTACTCGGTGAGAGCACCCGTCAGCAAATAGCGCACCCCGAGCACACGACTCAGCCTGACGATGCTCGCCGGGCTGAGCTCTCCGGTCAGCCACAGCTTGTTCTCCTGCAGCTTCGCCTCCAGCTCGGCGCGTGCGATCACCCGGTAGTGCTCGTTCTCAGCCAGACGATCGAGGAAGATCTCCTGTGCGGCGCGAGCGCCGGACTCGGCCCACCAAAGGCTCTCGACCCTGTTCTGCGCCGGCAACACGGCCAGGCCGGGCCGCGCCGCCTCGATCACTGCGTCGAATGCCGCCAGCCTGGTCGCGGCCACCAACACCGCGAGAGTAGTGAGGACTCTTCTCTTCATAGCGCTCGTCTCGCAATCGAGTGTGCTGTGCCGCAGATCCTCAGACAGGACTTGTGACGCAGGACACCAAAAAGAGCCGACGCCCTGCGACGCCGGCTCTCCGATCGTTCAGCTCAGCTCCAACTCCTAGTCGAGACTGATCGCGTCCTTCGCCGAGTCGCGGCGACGACGTTCCTTGGCGTCGAACTCGGCCATGCACGAGCCCTTGATGACCATGGCACACTCGAGGTAGTCCGAGGTCTCGATCACCATGGCGCGGATCGCCTTGCCGGCCGGGGTTTTCTTCTCGCTGGCCAGATTGCCACCAAAGCCGCCGCGGAAGACCCCCAAGCTCATGCCCTGAGAGGTCGAACGCCCCTCGACCGTCCGCGTGAACGCCACAATGCCGGTTGTGGTGTCGACGACCCGGATATCGACGGCGAGGTAGGTCTCCCCCTTCTTGCCACCCACTCGGATACCTCTGAAACTCAAGCGGCCGCCCTTCTTGCTACTCTCCTCGAACGCGGTGACCGTGCCGGTGACGAGGTACTTGGCCCCGACCATCTTGCCGATCTTGGCGGCCGTCGAGCCACTGACCCGGCCGCTGGCGGCCAGGTCCTGTTCGTCGAGAATCGCGTCTAGCTTGTTGCGCTCGACCATCTGGAACGCGCCCGTAGAGGCGAGCTCGTTCGTCAGCATGCCCGCCAGATCCCGGCCGACTCCACCGTGCCACCAGTAGATGCCAGTCACGTTGTTGGTGAAGTCGTTGACGGCCATGACCGGCCCGGCCGCCCGCAGCGCCGCTGGCGCCAGCAGAACGACCAGCGTGCACAATGCCACGAGATTCCTTTTGTTCATTCGCTCTCCTCTCTCCTTGTGTTCGGTGATCTCCACCGACGGCAGGCAACGCCCTCTCGGCGGTCCTTGCCACGGCGCTTGATTCTACCCCCCATTTCTCTCCTTCGGGGCCGCTGGCCGCGCCTGTGTTACCTCGACGGGTGCAGAATCGAGGAGAATGGTAGCCATGGGAAGGTGGCGCATCGACCGACACCGGTACGCCTGAATGATCGTCACCGAGACTGAGCGCGGCTGGCGCTGCATCACGCAGCCCGACCATGCCCACCTCAGCCACGACATCCTCGCCCTGTGGCGGGCCGACGGAGTGCCGGACCATCCGCGACGCCGGGAGCTGCTCTTCGCCGTACGCGAGCACGACAACGGCTGGCGGGAGGCCGACTCGGCGCCCAGGCTCGACGTCGAGCGGGGCTGCCCCCACGATTTCATCACCCACCCTCACGGCGATCGCCTCTCGATCTGGCGACGGGGCATCAGACGCTTCGCCGAAGAGAGACCCTACGTCGCGGCGTTGATCCTCGAACACGCCATCTACCTGCATCGGGAGCGGCGAGGCGAGCCGGATTGGGACGACTTCCTGGCCGAATGCGACGCTCGCCGCCTCGAGCTCGGGAGCAAGCTCGACATCGACGCCCAAACGCTCGAGGCCGACTACCGCTGGCTCCACATCGCCGATCGCGTCTCTCTGGCCGCTTGCGCTGGCTGGGCCGCCCCCTTCGAGCGTGAGGGCGTGAGCGGCCGTTTCGACGGTGAGACGCTCCATCTCGACCCCTTCCCGCTCGCCGGTGCGACGGCTTTCACGATTCCGTGCCGTTACCTGCCAGGAGGCGAGTACGGATCGGATGCCGAGCTCGCGACGGCTCTCGCGGTCTGCCGCTGGCGGTCCTGGCCTCTCCGAATCGCCCCCTAGGGCTCATGGTAGGGTCGGACTCGATGCAAGAGCTACCGGCTCCCGAGACGACCGTCGCAGTCGAGCACCGGCGAGTCCTGATCCCTTCACCGATCGGCGTCCTCGGCTTGGAGTTCCTCGATGGAGTCGCTATCGGCCTCGAGATCGTTCCAGTAGGCGGCCGGCGCAGGCTCTATCGACCGTTCGGAAAGCTGAAATCCGCCGAACGCTCCGACCAGCTCGACGAGACGATAGGTCGCCTGTCGGAGTACCTGACCGGCGCTCGCCGACAGTTGGACATCGAACACGATCTCAGCCGAACAGGAGCCGACGAGTTCACTCTGAGGGTCCTGCGGGAGACGGCGAGGATCCCCTACGGCCGCACGCGGACCTACCAGCAGGTCGCCACCGGCATCGGGCGCCCCGGAGCCTACCGGCAGGTTCTCTCAGCTCTCATCACCAACCCGATACCGATCATCGTGCCCTGCCACAGGGTGGTGCCCAACCGGGCGGGTATCGGCAGCTACGTCACGAACGTAGCCAAGAAGCAGTGGCTGCTCAAAATGGAACGGCGCCGGCTAGCCTGAAACCCGCTCGACCGGCTTCAGCATCAGTACGAACTCGAGCTCTGCGCCCGGCTCGACGATGAGCTTGCGCTCCACCGTCTCGAAACCTCTCCGCACAACCTCGAGGGTGTGCGTGCCCGGGCTCAGGATCAGGCCGGCGTGAAGGGCAGCCAACTCGTCGCCCGTGCCGAGCACGTTGCCGTCCAGGTAAACCACGGCGTTGCCGGGCTCGACTTCGAGATGCAACCGGCCGTGCAGGTCTGCGCCCCCGCCGCGCCAGCTGCGCCGAGCGACCTCGTCGCTGTCGTTCTCTTCCTGCTCCCCGGGCCGGAAGAGCATCTCCGGCTTGGTCGCTTCGCCCGGGAGCATCTCGATGTGCATGTCGAGGACGAGATTGGTGAGGATCTTCACCGTCCGAGTCTCGGTCTCGAAGCCGGGCTTGTAGAAGGAGATCTCGTAGACGCCTCGCTCGAGCCAGAGATGGCCCGGGAATCCGTCGTACTGGCGCGCCAGGCCAACGTACTGGCCATCGACGTAAATCTCCGTTTGCTTGGGCTTGACGTTGAGGTCGAGGGCACCCATGCCGTAGCCCTGACGGCTCGAGTAGACAACGGGCGGGTAGTAGCCATAGCCCGAGCCGTAGCCGTAGCCCGGACCGTAGCCGTAGCCGAGATTCCAGCCCCAGTAGCCCCAGTAACCCGAGTAGAGGAACGAGTAGGACGGGTAGCCAAAGTAGGAGCGCCCGAAGTGGCCGTGGGAGGACCTACCATGCCCGCGCCGACTGTGTTCACGTGCCGCAGGCGTCCGGGTCCTGGCGGCTCCGCTGCCGCCGGAGCGAGAGCTCACCGCTCTTCGGCTCGACGAACCGCGATTCGACGAGCTCGGTGACCGCCGGACCACCGATCGGGAGCTCGCCTTCGAAGGAGCCGATTTGTTGGAAGCAGACGTGCTCCTACTGGAACCGGCTCCGCTTCGAGAAGCACCTGCGCGCCTCTGATCCGCCCAGGCGGCGTCCGCAGCGACCCAGGACAAGGCCACAACCAGGGCGAGGGCCCGGGTCAGATCCGTTCTCAGTCGATTGCTCTTCAGGTTCATGATCGCCTCCTTCTCGAGTCCGCTACCCCTCTTGACGCTGCAAGGGCCGCGCCAAGCCCCTGCGGGCCTGCGGCAGAACGCCTGCGGGCCGCAGCCACCGTTGCCCGCCGCCTATTGTCCTCAACGGTAGGTAGGGTGTCCTCGCGACAGGTCGTGTCGGCATCCTCAATCCTCCAGCGGAAGCCCTCGGCGCGGGTCTTCCTGTCGCAGCTCGGAGAGCAGACGCCGATTGTCTCCCCGTGACGCGATCGGGGGCACGATCTCGACCTGGTAGTAGTGATCCCCCGGGGGACCATCGGCACGTGACACACCACGCCCCGCAAGGCGAAATCGCTGGCCACTGCGCGTGCCGGGGGGCACCTGGACCGTCACGGGACCGCCGATCGTGGGAATCCGGATCGCCGCGCCCAGGGCCGCCTCTGCCACGGTGATCGGGATCTCGCTGTAGATGTTGCTCCCCTGCCGCGAGTAGTGCTCGTGCGGCCGCACCCGAATCGTCACCAAGAGATCACCCTGCCGGCTGTTGATGAGGTTGCCCTGACCCCGGACTCGAACCCGGCTGCCGTCCCCGACCCCGGGAGGAATGCGCACGCGAACGCGCTCGAGATCGACTTCGAGGCCTCGGCCGGCGCACTCCGAACACCCCTCGTCGCCACCGCCGCAAGTGCGGCAGAGCGACTCGCGTTGCACGGACAGCGATACGACGACCCCCTCGATGGCCTCCGCAAACCCGAGGGCGACCTCTGAGGAGATGTCGACAGCCGTCTCGCCGGCCACCGGCTCAGCAGCAGCGGACGCCTCCTCCGGCAGCAGCTCGACGACTAGCTCCTCGAAGCTGAAAGCCAGCTCAGGTGTCGACAGCATGGCCCGGCGGCGGGCACGGACGCTGCGCCGGGTGACCACCGTTACCCGGCGGCCGGCGTCCCACCGCTGGCGTTGCTCTGGATCGGAGAGTAGAGCATAGGCCTGCGCCGCCGCCTGGAAGTTCGCCTCGGCTGCGTGGTCATGGGCGCGCAGCGCCGGGTGCCAGCGGCGCGCGAGCTTCTGGTAGGCCCGGCGCACGGTCAGCGCGTTGGCATCGGCGGCAATTCCGAGCATACGGTAGGGATCCTGCATTGTCCTGCCCACGAACTGCTAGTTTATGGCCAACCCGCCCCGAGCTGGGCGGGCGGCTAGGAGCAGCGCCCCGCCGGCGGCGAGAGCCTCGACCACTGCCGGCCGACGCGCCGGGGGCGCAAGGATCGCAACGCAGCCGCCTCCGCCGGCGCCGGTGGCCTTGCCGCCCCACGCCCCGGCCGCATCTGCGGCCGTCAACAGGTCTTCGATCTCCGGGGTGGAGACCCCCTTTGCAAGGCGTCTGCGGTAGGACCACTCGACGCCCATCTGGCGCCCCACCTCTGGCAAGTCATCGGACTCCAGGGCTGCCAGCAAGGCTCTTGCAGCGGCGCAGATACCGTCGAACAGCGCGACACTCTCCGCCTCGCCATCCAGGCGCCGGCGGACGACCTGCCAGTTGCTGCCCGCCGAAAAATGACTCCGCCCGGTGTAGGCCACGATGAGGGCATCACCCAGGACCTCGAGGTCGATGTCTAGCTGGCGCACAACCTCCCCACCAGGTCGGTGGCGGATCTCGAGCGCCCCGCCCAGCAAGGCCGGGTAGTGATCCTGACGCCCCGTGGGCAGACCCATCAGCCTGGCCTCGAGATCGCGGGCCAGAGCCGAGGCTTGCTGCGGCGTCGAGCGCGGTCGAGCGGTCAATTTCTCGACGGCCGCCATCAAGGCGACCGCCAAGGCCGAGCTCGCGCCGAGGCCACCCCCACGCGGTGACCCACTCTCTATGCGCACCGCGACCGGCGGGGCGTCGAGCTGGCGCAAGATCTCACCGACGAGATCCGTTGCCGGGTGAGCGGCCAGCTCGGCGGCGCTCGCCGCGCGCACGGTCTTTCCCCCCTGCACGACGCTAAAGCCCGAGCTCGACGACTCCACCTCGACCTGGACTGGGATGTCGATAGCGACGTTGACCGTGCGGGCTCCGCGGTGGAGAACTCCCAGGGGCCAGATGTCGAGCGTGCCGCCGGCGAGATCGACGCGGCACCAACCGCGAGCTCTAACCAGCATTTCTCACCCCGCTTCGAGCGCAACGGTTAGCCGCCACCCGACTCGCTCGCCGTCGCCGCAGCGACGGAGAACTCGCCCCCGGCACCGTCGGCCGGCCGATCCAAACGCTCGCCCTCCCACAGCGCGCGCCGCAGGCGATCACGCTCGGCGAGGAACTCGAGCATGTCGTCCCGCGGCACAGGGTCTGCCGGGACGCTCTTGATGGACAGGGGATTGATCCAGCTGCCGTTGCGCTGCACGCGGTAGTCCAGGTGCGACGCCGTGGCCAGCCCGCTGCTGCCCACGTAGCCGATCACCTCGCCCTGGCGCACCCTGCGGCCCGCACGCATGGACTCGGCGAATCTCGACAGGTGGAGGTAGGAAGTGACATATCCGTTCGGATGGCGGACCTTCACCGTCCTCCCGCCACCACCATCCCAACCCGCCGAGTTGACCACCCCGTTCGCCGTCACCCGGACGCTCGTACCCGCGGGAGCCCCGTAGTCGACCCCGTAGTGCGGCTGGTAGCGCTTGAGCACGGGATGGAAGCGGCGCCGACTGAAGCGGGACGTGATGCGCGAGTACTTCATCGGTGAGCGCAGGAACAGCTTGCGCAAAGGCCGACCCTCGGCGTCGTAGTAGCCTTGCCTGTCGCCTACGTCGTGGCGATAGGCTTCCAACCGTTGCCCCCGGTTCTCGTAGGACAATGCGATCACCTCGCCGAGCGCGTGGTAGACACCATCGAGATAGATCGTCTCGTAGAGGACGTCGAACTCGTCGCCGATGCGCAGGTCACGGGTGAAGTCGAGGTCCCACTGCAGGACATCGGCCATCAAGTAGGCCACGGCCGCCTCGCCTCCGGCGACGCGGATCGCCTGCTCGAGCGTGTCGTCCAGGCGGCCACTGAGCCGATTGACGAGGATACTCCGAGTGAAAGGCTCCCACCCGCCCTCCCAACCCTCTTGGCGCAGTCTGACCGCAGCCGTGCCCCTGCCGTCGAGCACGAGCTCGAAGGCGCGCAGGCCTGTCGCTGGGTCGTAGAACGTGGCGTATCGATCGCGGGGTCTAATGCGCCTCAGATTCACGTGCTTGGCCAATTCTTCGACCACTTGCTGCGCCTGCCCTGGCTCCAGCTCCAGCAGCGTCAGCACATCGCTCACCGTCTGACCGGGTTCGAACGGCAGCTCCAGCGCTACGACCTCGGCATCGGTTGCCACCCGGTCCGCCTCACGATCGAGCGTCGCCAGCAACGGATGGTAGGCCACGCTTCGAGCCAGCGGATAGGGCGAGGTCGTCGCCGCGTCGACGCGACTCGTCACCTCGATGAGCAACAGTGCCAACAGCCCCAGAGCCACCGGTAGAGCCCAGCGCAGGCGGCGCCAGCGCACTGGGATGTGGACCGCCGCCTCCCGGTAGCTCCATCGACGCAACGTCACATTCTGGTCCTCGAGCTCTTCTCGAGCTGTGTCCGAGTCCGCGATCCGGGCATCCTACCATGCCGCTCCCGGCCGAAGATCACGTCAACCTCTCACAAACAAGGAGAAATTCGCCCTCACCGCGCAGTCGCCAGAATGACCGTCGACCCGAGCATCGATGACACGACGCTCATTCACGGTTCGACCCACCGTCATTCGGGCGAAAGCCGAAATGACGATCGACCCGAGGACGCAGCGGGTGGAAGCGGCTCGCTAGCCCAGAATCTGCTCGACCACGGGATGCGGATCGGCCGGCAACCTCTCGCTGAACGAGGTCCGGCCATCTTTCAGGATGAGCAGCCAGGGAGCGCTGTTGACGCGGTACTTCTTCGACAACTCCCCAGCGCGATCGAGAAACACCTCTGCCTCGAGGTTCGGCTTGTCGCGCAGAAACTTCCGCACAGCGCTCTCGTCTTCCTGGAAATTGACCGTGATGACCCGCGCCCGGCGGCCCCAGCGCTCTACGAGCTTGTTGACCCGCTCGACGACGTCATGACCCCGTGGCGCCCACGAGGCCCAGAAAACGATGATGTGAGTTCCCTGCGCGAGCTCACCCTCCGAGAGCCTGCCTCCCCCGAGGCCGGGCAGGCTGAGCTCCGGGCCCCGCGCCGCGGCCGGCACGACGAGAAGAAACGCTAGAACCGCGAGCAGGGTGCTGGCCGAGCGCTCTGTCATCTTCCCCTCACGCCGCGCGGTGCGGCAAGGCATCGGCGATTCTCGCGCGGAGCGCCTGTGGAGCCCGGAGTCGAATGCAGCACTCTCTGAGGAGTCGGCGGATCGACTCGGTCTGGCGCAAGCGATGCTCGCAGTCTGGACAATCCTCCAGATGCTGTTCGAGCGCGTCCCAGGGTTCCTGGGAGCCAAAGGTCTGGAGACGTCCAGCCAGGGCGTTGTGGGCTTCTTGGCAGGTCATGATCGTTCTCGGGGCCGCGACGTGAAGCATACTCGGCAAGCACCTATTCTAACGACAGGTTTCGCCGGGGGAATTCCCAATCCTACACCGGCGACGCAAGGGCCGCCGGGCTACGAGCCGAGATGAGAAAAAGCCGGGGCTGATGGATCGACGCGGCGAGTGCGCGCCTGCTCAGACGCTCTTGGGCCGGCTGCGCATCTTGGCCGGCTCACCGTTGCGCAGGTAGCCGCGCTCGCGCGCATACTTGAGCAGCGACGACTCGAGAAGCTTACGGCCGCGATAGAGCCGGCTCATCACGGTGCCGACCGGGACGTCGATGACCCCGGCGATCTCCTTGTAGGAGAGATCCTCCAAGTCGGCCAACAATACCGCCATCCGGTAGTCGGGCGGCAGCGCTTTGATGGCGCGCTGGAGGTCCACGTCGAGCACGCCCTCGAGCGCAAGATCCTCGGGAGTCCTGTGGCAGTTGCGGACCTCATCGCTGACCTGGGTCTCGAAGGCGTCCTCGATGTTCGCAAAATCAGCCTGGCGCGGGGTCTGCTGCTTTTTGCGATACGCATTGATAAACGTGTTCTTCAGAATCTTGAACAACCAGGCCTTGAAGTTGGTGCCTTCCTGGAACTTGTCGTAGTACTTGTAGGCCTTGAGGTAGGTCTCCTGGACCAGGTCTTCGGCATCCTGGGGGTTGCGCGCCATCCGGTAGGCGGTGTTGTACAGGCTGTCGATGAAAGGCATCGCAGCATCTTCGAAATCCCAACCGCTCTTGTGCCTAACCTGTGCCGTCATGGCCCAACCTCCGATCTAGACTTCGCGCCCCTGATAAGCATGGACCGTGCCAGGCTCTAGCAGCCCGGCTATCAACCGGTTGGCGCCGGATGCAAGATGCGGGGCAACGAATCCGTCCAACCTGGGGGACGAGTGTCGTCCGTCGCCGAGGGCGCGACGGACGTGGCGCGGCAAGTTCAGGGAAGGGCCAGGAGGCTCGACTTGGCGAGCTCGACCAGCGGACCGGGCAGGATGCCGAGCAAAAGGGTGACCAGAGCGCAAAAGCCGATGGTGACGCCGAGGCCTGGCGCTTCGAGCGGCCTCGGCGTCGTGTCAGCGGAATCCTTCAGATACATCTGGACCACGATGCCGAAGTAGAAGTAGAGCGAGAGAGCGCTGGCCAGGACGCCGATGACCGCCACCCAGGTCCAGCCAGCCTCGACCGCTGCGGCGAAGAGGTAGATCTTGCCGAAGAAGCCACCGGTCGGCGGGATACCGGTCAGGGCCAGCATGAAGATCAGCATCATGGCGGCCAGGAAGGGTGAGCGTCGGGCGAGGCCCGCGTAGTCTTCGTAGGTCTCGCCGGCGTAGTCCTTGCGCTCCAGGAGGATCACCGTGCCGAACACGCCGAGCGTGATAACGCTATAGGCCAGCATGTAGAAGAGCACGGCCCACTGACCGTCCTCGCTCATCGCCAGCACGCCCATCAGGATGTAGCCGGTGTGCCCGATCGAGCTGTAGGCCAGCATGCGCTTGACGTTGTTCTGGGTCAGTGCGGCGAGATTACCCCAGATCATGGTCACCGCCGCGATCGCCGCGGTGATGATCTGCCAGTCCACGTGGATTCCCGGGAGCGCCATGTAGAAGATCCGTATCAGGATGGCGAACGACGCCGCCTTGGACGCTACCGCCAGGAACGCCGTCACCGGCGTCGGAGCGCCGACGTAGACGTCCGGGGTCCAGACGTGGAACGGCACGGCCGAGACCTTGAAGAAGAGCCCGATCGCCAACATCAGCCAACCGATGCCGAACAACGTCAGCGCGGACTCACCGGCCGCCGGCTGGGCAGCTGCGATGGCGGCCAGGCCGAGCTCACCGGTCGCCCCGTAGAGCAGCGAGATGCCGTAGAGCATGATGCCGCTCGACAGGGCGCCAAGAACGAAGTACTTGAGTGCCGCTTCGGTGGAGCGGATCTCGAACTTGAAGTACCCGACGAGAATGTAGCTCGACAGAGCCATCAGCTCGAGCGAGATCCAAATCGACAGCAGATTGACGCCGCCGACCATGAGCAACATGCCGGTCGCCGCCATCAGCAGCAGAGAGTAGAACTCGCCGGCGCGGTAGCCACTCTCTTCGACGAAGCGGCACGCCAGAACAGCCGTCAGCAGCGTCGCGCCCAGGAGCAGCAGTTTCCAGTAGATCGCGTAGCCGTCGAGCACGAACATGCCCGCCAGGATCGCTTGCCCCGGGGCGTCGCTCGCCACCCACACCACCATGACCGCGGTCGTCGCCAGAGAGACGAGCGTGAACACGGTCGCCGAGCGACTGCTGATGCCTTTGCCGAATGAAGAACCGACCAGCAGCAGCATGCCCGCCACCAGCAGGAACCCCTCCGGCAGGAGGTACCAGAACTCCGCCAGGGGAATCTGGCCCATCCGCCTACTTCGCCGCCTCCCTCGTCAGCTCGACCGGTGCCACTGTTTCGTGCGGTAGCGAACCTGCCCCAGCAGTCACTAGCGTGACGTTGGCGGCGTAGTCGGCGTCGACCTTGCGCACGATGTAGTCGACCGGCTTCTCCAGCACCGCGAAGAACGGCTTCGGGTAGAGACCGATCCAGAAACAGAGGATCACGATCGGCATGAGGTAGAGCAGCTCGCGCTTGTTGAGATCGGCCAGGTTCTCGTTCTCGGGGTTGGTGATCGGGCCGAAGAAGACGCGTTGGAACATCCACAGCATGTAGGCCGCGCCGAGCACGATCCCGACCGCTCCGACCAGGGCCCACCACCACACTCGGTTGAAGGCGCCGACGAGGATCGTGAACTCACCGACGAATCCGTTCAGGGTCGGCAGCCCGATCGACGACAGGGTCATGATCAAGAAAATGGTCGCGAACAGCGGCATCTTGCTCGACAAGCCGCCGTAGTCGGCGATCATCCTCGTGTGCCGGCGCTCGTAGAGCACTCCGACGAGCAGGAAGAGTGCGCCGGTCGACAGCCCGTGGTTGATCATTTGCAGGATGCCGCCGTTGAGGCCGCTGGTGTTGAGGGCAAAGACGCCGAGCATCACGAAGCCGAGATGGCTGACCGAGGAGTACGCGACCAGCTTCTTCATGTCCTTCTGCGCCATGGCGACGAGACCGCCATAGATAATGCCCATGATCGACAGAGTCACCATCCAGGGCAAGAGCTGCCGTGTCGCCTCCGGCAGGATCGGTAGCGAGAAACGGATGAAACCGTAGGTTCCCATCTTCAGCAGAACGCCGG
>JAPUJD010000092.1 GCA_027296385.1 Acidobacteriota bacterium
GTGCCGGGGTCGCGGTTTCGGCGCATCCCCCGGCCCGAGCTGCTGCGGTTCATGAAGGCCAACGACATTCCCACCGATTCGCTCGAGAGCTCTCGCAAGCGGGTGCTGATCGTCGACGACGACGACCAGATCATCGAGCTGTTCGTCGACGTGCTCGGGCGCGACGATCGATTCGAGGTCCGGACCGCCTCCACCGGCTACGACGCCGGCCTGCTCACCGAGCAGCTGCGACCTCACCTCGTGCTCCTGGATTACATGCTCCCCGACATCAACGGCAACTTGGTGTGCGAGCGCATCAAGTCCAATCCCGAGCTGCGGAACACCAAGATCATCATCATGTCCGGCGTGGTGAACCAGGACGAGATCGACGCCCTAAAGGGAAGCGGCGCCGACGAGTTCATGAAAAAGCCGTTCAACATCGAGCAGCTCATTGAGCGGATGGCCGAGCTGGTGAATGTCTGAGCCGGCGGTCCGGCCCGGGACTGGCGGCGGCATGGCAAACCACGATCCCAATCAGGCCAAGCGAGTCGAGCTCATCCTGCAGCAGGTGGATTCGCTGCCGACCCTCAGCGCCGTGGCCGTTCGGCTGCTCGAGCTCACCACCGCCGACGATACCAGCGCCAAGGAAGTCATCGAGCTGGTGGCCTCCGATCCAGCCCTCTCCAGCAAGGTGATCAAGCTCTGCCGGTGCCACCCGCGGGGCCGGACCTCCATGGTCTCCAGCGTCGATCGCGCCGTGGTGCTCCTGGGGTTCGACGCCCTGCGGAGCGCGGTGCTCTCGGTTCAGGTCTTCGAGCTCTTCGACCAGATGCACAGCCCCGGCGGCGAGGTCCCGGCCCAAGAGCCGGTCTTCGACCGCGAGATGTTCTGGCACCACAGCCTCGGAGTGGCCGTCGCCTGCGAGCTCATCGTCGAGGCCAGCCCCCTGCGGGAGAAGATCGGGCGGGGCGACGCGTACCTCAGCGGGCTCCTGCACGACCTCGGCCAGCTCGCGCTGCACGTGATTCTGCCCAAGAGCTTCGACCGGGTGTGCGAGCTTGCCGAGGGCCACGCCGTCTCGGTGGACCACGCCTGCCGTCACATCATCGGGATCGACAGCCACAGCGCCGGCAAGCGCATCGCCGAGCACTGGCATCTGACGCACGCATTGATGGATGTGCTCTGGCTGAGCGGCCAGCCCTTCACCTCCCTGCCCGACCTGCGTCACCGGGAGCTGATCGGCCTCGTGTCGCTCGCCGACGCCGTGGTTCGGCGCCAGCACATGACGACGGTGGGCCACGGCCCGCGCGGCGAAGACATCGCCGAGATGTGCGAGCAGCTCGGCCTCTCCGCCGGCATCATCGAGGACCTGCTGCCCCGTCTTCACGAGCAGGTCAGCGCCCGCGCGTCGACCCTCGGCCTGAGCGAGGAGCATGCGCCGGAGGTCTTCCTGCGACTGCTCAGCCGCGCCAACGAAGTGCTCGGCCGGCTCAACGTGACCGTGCGGCAGCAGGCGGCGGTCGCCGAGGCCCAGGCCGGGACGCTCGGCGGGATCGCGGAGTTCCATGCCTCGGCGATGCCGAGCGGTTCGGTGGTCGGCGTGCTGGGCAAGGTGGTCCGGTCCGCCGCGAGCACGCTCGGCGAGGGCTTCTTCGCCATGCTCTACCAGGACCGGGTGGGCCAGCCCTGGCAGATGTTCCAGTTCGCCTGCGACGGCCGGGTGCTGAGGAGCGACCTGATCAACCCGCCCTTCGCCTCGACCGCGGTGGAGGACCTCGGCGACGACGTGCAGGTCTCGATGCAGGCCCTGGGGGTGCTGCCCTGGCTGGCGGACTACCTCGGCGGCGCCGCCCATCTGCGCGACGTGCGACTGCTGCCCTTGCGGTGCGGGTGGGGGGTCAGCGCGGTCCTGCTGCACGAGTGCCCCATCGAAGATCGGACCGGCCGGCAGCAGCTCGAGGCCCTCAGCCGCACCTGGGGAGCGGCCATCGCCGCCGCCGCCCAGCACCGCGGTGCCAAGCTCCTCGGCGAGGACCTCGCCGAGGCCAACCGGGTGCTTAGCGAGACGCAGCAGGCCCTCGCCCGAAGCACCGCGCTCGCCGCCGTCGGCGAGATCGCCGCGGGCGCGGCCCACGAGATGAACAACCCGTTGACAGTGATCTCCGGCCGCTCGCAGCTTCTGGCGAGCCGGCTGGTGGATTCCGAGCACCGGGCCATGGCCGAACAGATCGTCGCCGAATCGCATCGGCTCAGCGACATCATCACGGCCCTTCGGTCGTTTGCCGATCCGGCCGAGCCGGCGCGCCGCGACGTCGATCTCGCCGAGCTCATCATGCGGGTGGCGCAGCAGGTCGGCACCGGCGACCGGTCCAAGGCGCAGATCAACACCATCATGGCGAAGTCCCTGCCGACTGTGCATATCGACCCCGATCAAATCGGACGTGCGCTGAACGAGATGCTCCGTAACGCCGTCGAATCCGAAGGTTCCAAGCATATTGAGCTCCGCGTTCAAATCGATCCGCTTGATGACCGATTGAAGATCCAGATCGTGGACGACGGAGCGGGATTGAGTGAGCACGCCCTTGCCCATGCGTTTGATCCATTCTTCAGCGCCAAGCCGGCCGGTCGACAGCCGGGACTCGGTCTGGCCCATGCTCGCCGGCTCGTGGAAGCGCACGACGGGCGGATCACGCTGGAGAACGGCCCCACCGGTGGCGCTGTGGCCACCCTCTGGCTCAGCAAGTGGCGGGGAGAGGCCCAGGAGCGGCGAGAGGTCGCCTGATGTGGGAGTTGGATCGGCGCCGCGGCGTCGATGACGGAGCACGAGCCGAGCTGTGATCTTCGGGAGCGCAAGGAATGCTGCCGCCGGACCGGGAAATCACCGACGCCTTCTCCCAGCGCACTCCCCAGTCGGGATCGGCGCAGATCCTGGTGGTGGGCACCGATACCGACTCGCTGGTCCCCCTCATCCGGCTTCTGGAGCACCG
>JAPUJD010000093.1 GCA_027296385.1 Acidobacteriota bacterium
GTCGCCGAGCCACTGGGACGGGTGGTTGCAGATCTGCTTGAAGCGCATCAGAAAGGCCAGGATTACGCCGCGTCGCTCGATGCCGTCGAGCGCCTCGATGGTCGTCTTCATCGCTTCGACCGATTGTGTGTACAAGGCGGCCTGGCGTTTGCTCAGCAGGCAGTAGGCGGTGACCTCGGTCTTGTCGGGTAGATCGGCGATGACACGCTTGTCGGTCTTGAGCCGTCGCAAGATATACGGCTGCACCAGCCTGCGTAGTGGCGCGTAGCCTCCGTGCGTGCCCGACGCCATGGACTTGCAGAACCTGTTGAAGGCCTTGGCCGAGCCCAGCAGCCCCGGGTTCAGGAAGTCGAAGATCGACCACAGGTCGCCGAGGCGATTCTCCACCGGCGTGCCGGTCAGGGCCAGGCGCCACCTCGAGTCCAGCGCCTTGACCGCCTTGGTCTGTTTGGCGGCTGGATTCTTGATGGCCTGTGCCTCGTCCAGGATGACGTTTCGCCACGCATGCGACTTCAGCCACTCGGTCCGCATGGCGGTGCCGTACGTCGTGATGACCGCGTCATGCGCATCCACCGCCTTTTTCGAGAGCTGCTTGAGCTCGCGCGATGATATGTGCGACGGGTGGGCAATGAGTACTTTGAGCTGGGGGGCGAAGCGCTCGATCTCCAGGCGCCAGTTGTCGACGAGCGAGGCCGGCACCACCAGGAGGTCGGTGCCCGGCTCCCTGTTGCGCCGGCTCAAGGACAGCAGGCCGAGTACCTGAATGGTCTTGCCGAGACCCATGTCGTCGGCCAGGCAGCCGCCGAGCTCCAGGCCGCGCAGCGTCCAGAGCCACTGCACGCCGAGCTTCTGGTAGGGACGTAGCTGGGCCCGCAACCCGGCGCCGGCGTCGACCTCGGCCCGCAATTCGGGCGAGCGCAGCGTGTCGAGCCTCGACGAGAGCCATTTGCCCGCGATGACCTCAGACCAGTCTGGCCGGACGTCCTCGGTGCCGTCCGGGTCGCTGCCCTCGAGCTGCGCTCCCGCCAGCATGCGCATCGCCTCACCAAAGCTCACTCCGCCCTCCTGGGCCTGCTGCTGCACGTCGCGCCACTGATCGAGGACCTCGCCGAGCTTTTCCGCGTCCACCTCAACCCACTTGCCCTTGATCAGCACCAGGCCCTCGGTGGATGCGAGCAACGCCTCGATTTCCCTCGGTGACAGGCTCTTGCCATCGAGGGTCAGCTTGATCTCGAAGTCCAGGAGCGCGTCCATACCCAGCGTCGATGGCGGCTTGCCCCCCACCGAGACGGAGACCTTGGGGCGGGGACGGCGCTTGGCGCTCCACCAGTCGGGCATCCGCACGACCAACCCGGCCTGCTCGTACAGCGCGACCTCGCAGAGGAAGCGGTGGGCCTCCTTGGGGGTCCAGGACAGCGGGTGATAGATGTCGCCGCAGTCGACGAGCTCGCGGATGAAATCGCTCTCCTCGGCCGCGCGCGACAGCGGCGAGAGCAGCGCCAGTAGCTTCTGACGGTTCTTCGCACCGGCGTACTCCTTGAGCGCCTGCCCGAGCGGTAAGTGCTGGGGCTTGGCCTGCTTCGAGACCTTGTGAACGTAGGTCGCGATGAATGCGAAGGGATAGTCCAGGTCGCGCCTGTTCTCGGCCAGGTGAAAGCAGACGCGGCCGACCACGTTCCAGACCGAGCTCTGCTTCTTCAGATAGCCCTGGACCCCGCCGTCCTTGAACCGACCCGCCTCAACTCTCAGAGCTGTGCCGATGTCGGTCCACAGGTCGCCGAGTAGCGCGGGCGTGAGCAGCTCGGCGCCCCGCATGGGGGGGACCGCCTCGCAGAACGCCGCGATCTCGTCCGGGTCGGGGGTGGGGATGACCAGGGACGTCGGATCGGTCGGATCCAATGCACCGCAGACCCTCGCCACGAAAGACCGGCCGATGTCGCGCCAGTACGACAGCGTCGGGTGGAGGTCGGTGCCGGGCTCTCCCGCGCCAAGGTGCAGCACCCCATGCCCGCGCCCGGCGTTGAACGCGTCGATAATACGCCGTTGCACTGCGGTGGACAGACTAGGACCCTCATCGAGCGAACCGGGGTGGACGTCAACGCAGCCGCTCGGAGTCAGCCCGCACAGAAGGGTGCCGCTGGCATGAGGGACGCTATCGAGGGAACGCTGGATCATTGGCTGCCGGGCGCCGCGCGCCGGGACTTTGGCAACGAACTGCCGTCTCGGGACACTATGTCCCGATCTTCGGGGCGTGCGGCGCGATCACCGGCTGGTGTGGCGACCGAAAGGCGCTGATCCACCGTGTCTGGACGAGACTGGGTCCGGAGCCGCTAAGTGGTGTGTTTGGAAGTAGATGGCTCGCTTTCTCGAGTTTGAGCCAGCGATCCTCGGCTCAAAAGGCCGATGATCAGCGGCCACATGGGTCGACGGTCGCCGCCGGATTCCGCGTCGGTGGAGGCTCCGAGCTGGCCTCGGCCACTTTTCCGCACTTACGAGGTACTAGCCGTGGCCGCCACCAGCGCCCGTCGGCTCGGGTAACATAGCAGATTCTGCACGGGAGACGTCGCTGACTATCACCCAAGGGATCGTCATCGTGGCCATGGCCGTGCTCGCCGCGTCGGGCTTCG
>JAPUJD010000094.1 GCA_027296385.1 Acidobacteriota bacterium
GAGGGCCTTCATCCTTCCGACCTGGTGAGCGTTGTGCGCTACACGGGATCTCGCGGAGTGGAGACAGTCCTCGGCCTGACTTCGGACCTCCTACAGGTGCGTCGGGCCGTAGAGTCGTTGGGCGTCGTCGACTCAGCTCTCGAGGCCAACGACCCTCCGCGTCTGGTCCTGGTGGATCTGAAGGCGGCGACAACCGACGACGTGGGACGCGCCGGCGGCGGCGCCCTACCCGAGCGCACTGGGTTGGCTGATATCGACCCGGCCAAGGAGATCGCGCTCAACCTGCAGGACCTGGCTGACGAGCAGTCCAAGGTCGTGCGAGGAGAGAAGACGCGGCCGATCCTGGCGCTGGCCAGCGCGCTGAGCGGTCTGGCGGATGATCTGAGGGCGATCCCGGGGTACAAGCAGGTCGTCTTCCTGTCGGAGGGATTCGACAGCTCGTTCCTGCGTGGCACGACGGATCGGGAACGTATCGAAAGACTCGCCCAGGCGAGGGCTGTGAGCGATGTGTTCCAGGTCGATTCGGACGAGCTATTCGGTGGCGGTCCGGTGCGCAGCAGTCTGCTCGAGATGACCAAGGCGTTCCGGCGCGCGGACTGTTCGATCCACACGGTCGACATCGGCGGCCTGCGTACTGCGGTCGACGCCCGGGAGGCCATCTTCGGGGCGAGCTCGGATCCCGCCGCCGGGGCCACGGCGGATGGGCTGTTCCTGATCGCGTCGGAGACCGGCGGGCGTTTCATCGGCAACAGGAACAACCTGGGTAAGGCGATGCGGGAGGTGCTGGATCAGACCGCTGTGACCTACATCCTCGTCCTACAGCCGCCCGACATGGTGCTCGATGGCACTTATCATGAGGTCAAGGTAAAGCTGCGCAAGGTGTCGAAGGGTGCTCGGGCGCTCCACCGCCCGGGCTACTACTCACCGCTGCCTTACGCAAGCGAGAGGGGAGAGATCCGCCGGCTGCGCGCAGCCGACTTGCTGGCCACTGGTGAGGACGGCGGACGGGTGGCGACTGGAGTTCTCGCTGCGGCGTTTCCGACCGGCGGATCGCAGGCTGACGTCCTCACCTGGGTCGAGATGTACGGCGATGGTCTGCTCGAGGGCCACTCCAGCACCAAGCTGCCGATAGAGGTCTACGTCTACGCCTTCCGCGAGGACGGCACGATAGCTGATTTCGCGACCCACACGGTGGTGATCGATCTGATGCGACATCGGTGGCGGATCGAGGCTCAGGGCTTCAAGCACGTCATGCGTCTGGCGCTGGAGGCCGGTACCTACCATGTCCGAGTGCTGGTGCGTAACGCCATCACCGGTGCCATCGGGTTGCGCACACGCAAACTCGAAGTACCCGACTTCGCGGTATCGACGCCCCGACTGACTCCGCCGATGTTGATCGAACCCGACGGGCTGTGGGTCGTTGGCTGGGGACAGGATCTGGCGAGCGAGGGGGAAGAGTATCCGTTGAGCTACGGTGGGCAGTCCCTGGTCCCGGCGACCGATCCCATCATGCCGCGGGGCATGGACATTCTCCTCCTCATGCTCGGGTTCGGATTCAACGGCCAGCCCATTGGCCTCCAAGCCGAGTTGACTCGGATCCAGGGGGGGCAGTCGATTCCTGCGGCGATCGTGCTGGACGACTACCGGGAGGCAGCAGACGCGGGCGACATGTTGTGGGTCAGGATCCGAGCCGACAGCGCTACTCCGGCCGGCCGCTACGAGCTCAACGTAGTGGCCTTCGATAGCTTGGCTGGTGCGAGGGTCGCGACCTCGATCCCGGTCTTCGTGCAGTAGTCAACGAGATAGGGCGCCGGCCTGGTCGATCAGGGCGTTGATCTGCTCCTGCTGGCGCGCCAGCGTGCCGGCGAAGCGACCGTCGCCACCGACCAGGAGATCGATGTCGCCAACCAGTGACCGGATTCTGTCGAGCGCCTCGCGCCCGATCCTGCAGGCGTCTGTAGAGCAGGCACAGGTCCTGGCGGCCTCTGAGATCCGGTTCTGGATCTCACGGGTCGAGTCGCGCCAGGCCGAGGCGTCGCCCGGCGGGGGCCAGATGTGGCCCAGCTGTTGCCCGAGGTAGGCATTGGCCTGGTTGACTTGATGCACGCAGTTGGTGGAGTCATCCGCCATGGCACTCGGCCGCCCGGCGATCTTCTCGCGGGTGATGCCCTCGACGTACTGGCGCACCCACGGTATGCCCTCGGTCAGAAGGAAGAACAGCAGCAGCGCCACTGCAAGCCATTGAATGATGCGGATCACGGTGGAGAGCGTAGATTGGCTGGCGGCGCAGGTCAATGAGCCCTGAAACACATCGGGAGGTGAGCCGTAGTGTCACCTAGGCGACCATTTCCCGGCCCGAGGCGGTAGACACCGATCGATGCACACCAAGGCTCTTGTCGAAGCTCTGCCCGCGCCCGCGGCAGAGGATAGCCTGGCCGATCGCGTCGCCGCCCTGGTGGAGGAGCACTGTACCCGCTGGCGCGATACTCGGTGCGACTCGCCGGTGCTGGGGCCGTCGATCCCGCGGTCGACGCAACGGGGCAACGCGCGAGCTGCGGTCGAGCTCATCGATCGCCTCGCCAGCGACGTCGAGCGCTACCCGGGCAAGGGGCAGGGACGGAGGATCTGGCAGGAACGGCTCAGATGTGCCGTTCGGGAGTTCGGCGAGCAGCGGCTGGGCTGGCCGGCGGGCTACCGCAGGCTGCTCGTCTCCGACGAGTTCTACACCGCGTCGGTGGTCTTCGCGCGTCGCGCTCGAAAATTCGATCCGACCCTGCGGCTCGAAGCCGTGGGCCAGGCTCTTCGCAACGTCTGGATTGCCAATAGTCTGCAAATGTTGCTCGATCTTCCGGTCGAGCTGTCGCCGTCGATCTTCGCTTACAGCATGCTCTATCCGTACACCGACAACTACCTCGATGCGAGGGACGTGCCGGCGAGGGCCAAGCGCCGATTCAACGGCAGACTGAGCCGTCGTCTGCGAGGGGAAAGGCTGGCGCCAGAGGGTGCACGGGAGCGCGACATCTTTCGACTGGTGGAGATGATCGAGCAGGATTACCCGCGCGCCGCGTTTCCTGACGTTCACGCCAGCCTGCTGGCCATCCAAGGTGGCCAGGTTCGCAGCCTCCACCAGCAGGCGAGTCGGGAGGTGCTCTACACCCGTGACCTGCTCTCCATCAGCGTCGAAAAGGGCGGCTCGTCGGTCCTTGCCGACGGCTATCTGGTCGCCGGCGAGCCGCAGCGAGCGGAGGTAGACTTTTTCTTCGGTTTCGGCGTCCTCCTGCAGTTACTGGACGATCTGCAGGACGTCAGGGCCGATCGCGAGGCCGGCCATCGGACTCTGTTCTCGACCGCGGCTGACAGAGTGCCGCTCGACAGTCTGACCAGCCAGCTCTTCAACTACATGAGTCGCATCCTCGAGCCCACGCGACCGTTCGAGGCCCCAGCATTCGCCGATCGGCTCGATCTCATCCGCCGCAACTGCACTTTTCTCCTCGTTGGTGCCGTGGCCGAGAACGAGGAGCTCTTCAGTCCACCCTTCCGCCAGGAGCTCGTGGAAAACTGGCCGTTCTCTCTGGCGGCGATGCGTCGCCTTCGTCGCCTGGCCGACAAGCGGTTCAAGAAGGCCGGACGAAGGCTCCGCGCCCAGGGCCACGGCGAAGGCTGGGGAGAGTTGCTGGACTAGCTGTCGCGCTGAGCGTTGTCGCCCTTATCGACGAAGATGGAGGGCTGATCTCGTGGCTCGAGATCTCCCAGCAGCCCGGCGCCAAGCGGTGGTTCGGCGTGTTGCGGCCTGTCCTCGGCCCAAGAAGCAAGGGCCGGCGTCTCCGACGCCGGCCCTGGAGAACGCAGACGTGGCGCGCTAGTAGCGGTAGTGGTCGGGCTTGTAGGGCCCTTCGATCGGCACTCCGATGTAGTCAGCTTGCTTCTGAGTCAGCTCGGTGAGCTGGACCCCCAACTGATCGAGATGCAGACGGGCGACCTCCTCATCGAGCTTCTTCGGTAGCATGGTCACGGTCTTTTCCAAGCGCCCACGGTTGGCCCAGAGCTCGATCTGAGCGAGCACCTGATTGGTGAACGAGGCCGACATCACGAAGCTCGGATGCCCCGTGGCGCAGCCCAGGTTCATCAGCCGTCCCTC
>JAPUJD010000095.1 GCA_027296385.1 Acidobacteriota bacterium
CGAGACCGCAATTCGCTGGAAGAACACCAACCGCTCCGATCGTTCGGCGCAGAACTTCGCCGGCGAGTCGGCCCCCACCGGCAGCGCCCTCAACTACATGTTGGCCTCACCGGCGCCCTTGGCGCCGACGATCCGCATCTACGACGGCGCGCGGCTCGTGCGCGAGCTTACCGGCAGCAATGACGCCGGCATGAACCAGGTCATCTGGGACATGGACTTCAGCCGCGAGCGTATGCCGGGTGAGGCGGTGCGTGGTGGTGGTGGTCGACGCGGAGGTGGTCGCGGTGGTCGCGGCGGCCGCGGCGGCCGTGGTGGCGACGATCCGAATCGCCCGGGGAACCTGGTGTACTCGCCGGCCCCCGAGGGCGTCTACCGGGTCGTCCTCGAAGTCGACGGCCACGAGTACAGCACCAGCGCCAGAATCCTCGACGACCACTGGTGGGACAAGCAGTTCTAAGTCCGGGTTAACGGAGAACCGATCGAGCGATATCCCTGGATTCTCCAGGGAAGGGGACCCTTCGCGGGGTCCCTTTCTCAATGAAGTAGAGGAGAGATCGCCGTTCCTTCAACCTGACAATGTTGGGAAAATAATGTAGGCTCGACAACCTGACAACGTTGGGGAAATAAACTAATTCGTGCGTCGCGACATCCAAGACCCTGGAGAGGCAAATGGGCGATTCGATCGGTGAATTCGAAAAACTGCTGCTGCTCGCGGTCTTGCGGCTTGGCGACGGAGCCTACGGCGCTGCGATCATCGACGAGCTCGTGGAGCGCACCGGCAGGGAGGTCTCACCGGGTGCGGTGTACGTGTCGCTGCGTCGCCTGGAAGACAAGGGCATGCTGCGCTCGAACATCGGAGAGCCGACCCCGGCGCGTGGCGGCCGCGCCAAGCGCTACTACCAGGTGCGCCGCGACGCCCTGGTGGCGTTGAGGGCGGCGCGTGAGCAGTGGGATGCGATGGTCGACGGGCTCGACGCCGAGCTGGAGTTCGAGGGATGAGGCCGCCGAGAGTTGCGGAAGCGTTGCTGGCTCGGTTTCTCCCCCGCC
Organism: Acidobacteriota bacterium; assembly: GCA_027296385.1. GTDB lineage: Bacteria > Acidobacteriota > Thermoanaerobaculia > Multivoradales > JAHEKO01 > CALZKB01. The sequence goes on from JAPUJD010000095.1 coordinate 1,048, forward strand.
ACGAGCGCAGCGAGATCCTCGGTGACACCGCCGAGAGGTTCGTCCGCCTCGCCGACACGCAGGGACAAAAGCGAGCAAACCTCTGGTATTGGAGGCAGGCCGTTTCGATCCCGGCCCAAGTGCGGTGGCACAACAGAGCACTACGACTCGAGCTTCAGGAGTGGCGGTTTGCCCTGCGCACGCTGCGCAAGTCGCCGGGTTTCACCGCCGTTGCGATTCTCACACTGGCGCTCGGGATCGGCGCCAGCGCCGCCATCTTCAGCATCATCGATGGCGTGATGCTCCGGCCGCTCCCCTATCCGGAGCCCGAGCGGATGGTGCAGGTGTGGGAACACAACGACGCCTTCGGCAGGCTCGGCGGCGCCTGGGCCAACTTCCTCGATTGGCGCGAAGAGAGTCGCTCGTTCGAGGCCATCGCCAGCTACCGCGGAGGCATCGAAACGGTCCTTGGCGGCGAAGAGCCGATCCGCGCCGGCGTCACACCGGTGAGCGAGGGATTCTTCAGAGTGATGGGCGTGCAGCCGGTCGTTGGCCGCGGCTTCAACGCCGATGAGCACGTCGAGGGAGCCGACCCGGTGGTGTTGATCAGCGACAGGTTCTGGCGCAACCAGCTCGGCAGCACGCCCGAGCTCGGCGAGATCAACTTGAACGTTGCCGGCTTTCCCACGACGGTCGTGGGTGTGCTGCCGGGCGGGTTCGACTTCCCGGCGGGCACGGACGTTTGGTATCCCCTCGAGCTCGCCGAGCAGTCGCCCTCGCGCACGGCCCACAATTGGCGGATCGTCGGCCGGCTCGTGCCCGAGGTCGAGGCCGAACAAGCGCAGGAGGATCTCAGCCTGATCACCTCGCGCTTCGACGCCGGCACCGAGCCCGAGGAGTACATGCCGCAGCGAGCCTTGGTGATCCCGCTGCGCAGCGAGATCTCCGGCCCGGTAGAGGGGCCGCTGTTCATGTTGCTGGCCGCATCCGCCATGGTGGTGCTCGTCGGGTGCACAAACCTTGCCAGCACCTTGCTGGCCAGGGGCAGTGCTCGTGCCAACGAGCTTGCCGTGCTGCGTGCCCTTGGCGCCGAGCGAGGCCGAATCGCGCGCCGACTGTTTATGGAGAGCCTCCTGCTGGCGTTGTTCGGAGCCGCCGCCGGACTGCTGCTTGCCTACGGGCTGATACGCGCGCTGCCTGCGATGCTGCCCTCAGATCTGCCGCGAATGGCGGAAATCGGCCTCCATCCGACGGTCGCCGGATTCACCATACTCGTCTCGGTGGGGGCGGCGATCCTGTTTGGCCTCTTCCCGGCATTGCGGGTGTCGGAGGGCGACCTGAGCGGACAGCTGCGCGGCGGCGGCAGGAGCGTGAGCGTCGCCCGGAGTCGCGGTCCGTGGCGCGTCCTGGTCATCGGCGAAGTTGCGCTCGCCTTGCTGCTGCTCACCGGCGCCGGCTTGCTGCTGCGCAGCTTCTGGCAGGTCGGCCAGGTCGATGCGGGGTTCGAGTCCAACGGCGTGCTGACGATGAACGTCGCCTTGCCGGCGAGCAAGTACGCGGAGAACCCGGAGCGGGTCGTCTACTACGACGCATTGCTCGAGAGCGTGCGCGCAGTTCCCGGCGTCGAAGGCGCCGGCATGGTGATCGTTGCGCCTTTGACCGCCTACGTGTCGAATGGTCGCATC
>JAPUJD010000096.1 GCA_027296385.1 Acidobacteriota bacterium
CGGCCGTCGTCGCTCCACTGCAGGTCCGACTGATCGCTCTCCGGGACGATCTGGCTGGTCGTCCCGCTAGGAAAGCCTCGCAGGGTGACTCGCGCCTGGCCGGTCTCCCAGCCGGTATAGGCGAGCACCCGCTCGTCGGGCGAGAGCCGGGCGCTGGCGAAGTCGCTACCCGAGACCACCACCAACGTCTCCTCTCCCGTCTCCAGGTCGAAGACTCCGACGCCCATGATCTCCCGACTGTTGGTGTCGAAGGCCACGTAGCGCCCGCCGGCCGAAATGTGGGGCTCGCCAGCGAAGTCGACGAGCTTCTCTGCGATGCCGCTGCCGTCGACGCGCACGCTGAAGACCGCAGTCCCTTCACCGGTGCCGCGCTCGAAGAACAACGTCTGGCCGTCCGCCGTGAAGCTCGGATGACCTTCGGCCTCGGGCGTGGTCGTGAGTCGTACCTGGCGGCCCTCCAGATCCATCAGGAAGAGCTCCATATTGCTGCCCACCTCGGCGACGAACGCGATGAGCTCACCGTCGGCCGACACTGCGGGCTCTCGCAGCTGCCGCATCGGCTCTCCGATCGCCATCGGCGCCGACCCGTCGGTGCGCACCCGCACGAGCTGCGCCGGGAGGGCTTCGGCGGCCCGCGCGAAGACGAGACGCCGACCATCGGCCGAGACGGTCGGCCAAGCTCCCTCGGCGGCCACCAGGAACGGCTGGCCCGTCGCCTCGATCCGTTCGAGCGAGAACGGCAGGGCCCACAGGCCGCGATCGCCCACCCCGCGTCGGTACAGGACATGACCGGTCGGCGAATAGACCGGATCGTTCAGCACTTGGGGATCGCTCCGCTGCTGGCCCTCGAGGCGATAGATCACCCTGCGCTCGGAGCCGTCGAAGACCTCGAGCGTGTCGACACCCGCCGGCCGGTGCACCGCGTAGAGAAAGGAGTGCCCATCGGGAAGGTAGGTCGGGACGTGGAAGTCGACGTCCTCACCGGGTACCCTCTCGAGCAGCAGTCGCGGATCTCCTCCACGCGCCGACACCTCGTACATGTCGCCGCGCGTCAGCACGTAGACGATGCGATCGTCGGCGCCCCAGGCGGCGCCGACGAAATTGCTCGGCACCGACGAGACGACGCTCGGCGCGCCCCCCTCCGAAGGCACCTTCCACAGTCGCCCATCGTCCGTGTAGCCGACCCACGCTCCGTCGGGCGACCAGAAGGGCGCAGGTTCGGAATCGGTCAGGCCGTCCACCAACAGGCGCGGCTGCAGCGAGTCGATCTCGCGGACCACCAGGCGCCCGGGAGCGAGCACGACGATGCGGTCACCGGCCGGCGAGATGGCGAGGCCTCGAGCGGCCCCCCGCCCCGGGCTCGCGACACCGTCGAGACGAAACTTGGCAACGGCGCTCGAGGCGGCGTTTCTCGGAGAGGGCTGCCGCCCCATCCAGGCCCAGGTCGCGACGACGGCCGCCAGGGCGGCGATGGCCCACGGAAGCCAGTTCCGCCGCGAAGAGCCGCTGCGGTCGGCCGTGCGTGCTGCCGCGCTCTCCCCACGTCGCGGGTCCGCGAGCCAGGTCTCGAGCCGGTATCGCGCCTCGCCGATGGCCTGGAGCCGACTCCTGGGATCACGTTCGAGGCAGCGGTGAAGCACGGCCGAGAGCGGCGCCGGTAGATCAGCGTCGAGCTCGTTCCAGTCGACTTCGGCCAGAAGCACCCGGGCCAGGGTGTCCGAGACCGTGTCGGCCTGGAAGAGCTGTGAGCCGGTCAGCATCTCGTACAGCAGAACGCCGAACGACCAGACGTCGGAGCGACGGTCGGCCTCCTGCCCACGCGCCTGCTCGGGCGACATATAGGCCGCCGTCCCGAGAATCATGCCGGCCTGGGTCATCTGTGCGGTCAGTGTCGGCGAGGCAGAGAGTCCAGAATCGGCCGCCCCTCTCCCCTCCCACGCCTTCGCTAGGCCGAAGTCGAGAATCTTCGCCTGTCCGTCCGGGGTGATGCGTACGTTCGCGGGCTTGAGATCGCGGTGCACGATGCCGCGCTCGTGAGCGGCCTCGAGGCCTTCGGCGACCTGCAACGCGATCGGTGCCGCCTCCTCGACAGACAGCGGTCCGCGCGTCAGCCGCTCGGCCAGGTCCTCGCCTTCGACCAACTCCATCACCAGCAGCCGCTTCCCGTCCGCCTCGGCGATCTGGTGGATCCCCGCGATGTTCGGGTGGTTCAGAGCCGCCAGCACCTTGGCCTCGCGTTCGAACCGCGCCAGCCGCTCGGGATCGCTCGTCAGCTCCTCGGGCAGAACCTTGATCGCGACCTCGCGGTCGAGCGTGGTGTCTACGGCCCGATACACCTCTCCCATGCCGCCCTCGCCGAGCTTCGCGGTGATCCGGAAGTGGGAAAGTGACTTGCCGATCACGGTGCCACGGATTGTACCGGCGAACGTTCTCGAGCCGTCGGTTGTCTCCTGATCCCGGCGTCTAGTCGAGCGAACTCGCCCAGTTGAGCACGAGATGCAGGCGCGAGGCCGGCTGCCAATCGGCGGCCCTTCTTGCAGTGACGATCTCGCGACCATCGGGTGAGAGCCCGTAGACCCGGTTGTCGTTGTCGCTCCCGGAAACATCCGCCAGGTCGAGCACGAGGCGAGGCAGGGTGGCCTGGAAGTCGGTGCCCGACTCGATCTCGACGGCCATCAAGAGCTTGTCGGTCTGAAAGAGCAGCTCACGGCCGTCCGGGGTCCAGGTCGGGCTCAGGCCGCCCTTGCTCGAGATCTGGAATCGACTCTCGGGTACGGGGTACGAGCCTACGTACACTTCTCGGCGACCGGACTGATCGGAGACGTAGGCCAGCCATTGACCGTCGGGAGAGACCACCGCATCGGACTCTTCTGCCGGTGTCTGGAGGTACGGGGTCGCGCGCCGCTCGCCCTCGAGGTGAAGGACCCAGATGTCGCGGCCGGTCGTGTTGCTCTCGTCCGAATAGACGATCGTTTGGCGATCGGGAGCCCACTGCGGATAGTTGATGTTGATTCCGCTCCAGAACAAGGTGGGCTCGCCCGTACCGTCGGCGCGTCGCTCCGCGATCGAGGCCCTGCCTCCCTCCGTCAGGACGTACAGCACCGACTCGCCGTCAGGCGACCAGGCCGGAAAGTCGGCATCCCACTCGTGTGTGATCTTGCTCAGCGTCTCGCGCTCTAGGTCGAAGATCCACAACTGACCGTTGGCTCCGTCGATGCGCAGCACCAGGTGCTTGCCGTCGGGAGACCATCGCACGATGGTGACGGGACTGGGTGGAATCGGGAGCTGCATCGCCTCGCCCTCTCGCGAGATCCGGTAGACACCGGCGTCAAAGAGCTCGGGACCGCCGGCGAGATAGGCGAGGCTGCCGTTCTCGGCGAGGCTGAGCTGAATGGCACCGAACGTTGGCGAGGTAAGCAGGCCGTCCAGGACCGGCACCGGGGCGCCGACGATCTCGAGTCGAGAGGAGTCGAGTGTTACCGAAAACAACTTTCCGTCGCGGCCGAAGAGAAGCCGATCCGGTGGCAGGAATCGGGGAAAACTACCTCCCTTGATCAGGGTCTTGCGCTCCCCGGTCTTCAGAGACTGGATCTCGATCCAGGCGTCGTCGAAGGACTCCGTGTCGGCGCGGCTGGTGGTGAAGAGAAGCGCGCTCTCGTCCGGCAGGACGGCCGGAAACCGATGGGTCTTCTCCCCTTCGAGCAGGGTGGTGACGGCCTCCGGCTCGCCGCCGCCCGCATCGATGACGTGCACGGCGGAGAACCACGAGGGCGAGTAGAAGATGCGACCGCTGCGAGTCCAGGTCCCGCCTCTCGAGAACCCCACGGTGGTCGCGAGCTTGATGGGGGCGCCTCCCTGGAGAGACTGCTTCCAGAGCTGCGCACCTCGAAAGTAGGCCAGCCACTGGCCGTCCGCCGAGAAGAACGGGGCGTAGGCGCCGAGCGTGTCCGGCAAGGCGACTATCTCGAAACCGTCGATCCGGCGCAGGTAGATTTCCGACATCTCCGGTGAGTTCGCAGGCTTGCCGACGAAAGCCACCTTGTCTCCGGAAGGCGAAAAGGCCAAGGTGGTATTCTGCAGGACCTTATTGGGATCGGCGGCCGGGATCTCCAGGGCGAATCGGCCCACCGGACGAGAAGGCTGCTCGATCTCCTTCCCGCCTCGCAGCAGCGAGAGGCCCGCGACGGTCGCCCCAAGCAGCAGGCCGCCGCCGAAGACGAGGGCGGAACGTACCGCCGACGATCTCACCTGCGTCGTACCGGAGCCCAACCCTCCCTCGGCGGACTCGGAACGGCCGGCCTCCGAGAGGTCCCATCGCGCGTCGCCGATGTCACGCAGGCGTAGCGCAGGATCCTTCTCGAGGCACCTGGCAAGGAGTTGTCGCAGCACCGCGGGGGTCTCTCGAGGCAGTCGATCGAAGTCGACCGGGCGTTCGAGGACTCGGGCCAGAACGTCGGCAACCGTGTCCTTGGCAACCGTATCGCCGGAGAACGGCGGCCGGCCGGTGAGCATCTCGAACAGGACACAGCCGAACGCCCAGACGTCGGCACGGTGGTCGGCCTGCCCGCCGCGCGCCTGCTCGGGGCTCATGTAGGCAGCGGTCCCCAGGATGATTCCAACGCCCGTAGCGTGTTGAGTGAGCGTCGGCGACATCGACAGCGCCGCCGGATCGGGCGCCGGCTGCTCACCCGTCGCGTCGAGAGCCTTGGCCAGACCGAAGTCCAGCACTTTGACCGCACCGTCGTCGTCCACCATGATGTTGGCTGGTTTCAGGTCTCGATGCACGATGCCGGTCTCGTGCGCGGAGTCGAGGGCATCCGCGAGCTGTACGGCGACCCCCAGCGTGTCCTCCACCGACATCGGCCCCCGAGCGAGCCGATGCGCCAGATCGAGGCCCCGGGCCAGCTCCATCACGAGAAAGTGGACTTCTTCGCTCCGATCCTCCTCCCCCAGGGCGACACTCGGCACAGCCGATTCGAACGAATAGATGGCAGCGATGCGCGGATGGTTCAGCGCGGCAAGAACCTTCGCCTCGCGATCGAAACGCGCCAAGCGTTCCGGGTCGTTCGAGACCTCCTCCAGGAGCAGCTTGATCGCGACTTCACGATCGAGCTTCGTGTCGCGCGCTCGATAGACCTCCCCCATGCCTCCCACACCGAGGCTGGAGACGATCTCGTAGGAACCCAGACGAGAAGCCGGTGACAAAACCATCGGAGGCCGGATCATATCCGGCATCCAGGGCCTGCGATCCCCGTAGGTGCAACAAAGGGGCCGAACGCTAACTCGTGTGTCGTGTATTAGTTGCAAGCCTCGTGGGGTGCAACAAGTAGCCGACGCGAGTCAGGAAGGAGGGCTCTCCAACCAGAAGATCCCCGAAGATCCCCGATCTTCTCCTCCGTTCATAGGGTCACCCGGGCTGGAAGACTCGTCTCAGCTTGCCAAGCCGAGTCAGCCAGGCCACCCAGGTGTTCAAAATAAGCGTATTTGGGGTGTTCAAAATAAGCATACTTAGGGACGCCATGTGCGCCTAAGCCATTTGTTCAGAGCGGGTTGCAGGTACGGTCCCAGACCGTTCGAAGTTACTCAGACAAGCTTATGCGGCTCGGGTTATTCGTGTCGCCTTTCGCCCAGAAAGACGACACCTTCAGTCGGTCGGGACGAGCTCCGCGAGTTCTATCAATGCGCCCTCGGGGGTGGGCTGATGACATTTGCACTGCTGAGTCTCCCAGCAGGTTCCACCCATGTACCGGGTATACCAGTCGGCCGCGGCCATCGGATCCGAGGCACGAATGTGGACATGGTGGTACGTGGACTCAGCGGCGCGGGCCGCGACGCCAGAACACAAGACCGCACCAACGGCCGCTAG
>JAPUJD010000097.1 GCA_027296385.1 Acidobacteriota bacterium
ACGCAGTGATCTACCAAGGCAAGACGCCGGTCTTGGCATTGGCCGAGCTGATGACCCGGGTTCTCAAGGCGGAGGTCGAGTGACCAGCGAACACCAGAGTGTTCTCATCCTGGATTTCGGCAGCCAGTACACGCAGCTCATCGCGCGCCGGGTACGGGAGAACCGGGTCTATTGTGAGATTCATCCACCGTTCCTCGATCCGGCCGAGATCGAACGCCGGCAGCCGATCGGACTGATCCTCTCCGGGGGGCCGCAGAGCGTCTACGAAGAGGATGCGGCGCGGCCGGACGCAAGGCTCTTCGAACTGGGTATCCCGGTGCTTGGGATCTGCTACGGAATGCAGCTCATGGCGCGGGAGCTCGGTGGCACCGTCGAAGGCTCCGACCACCGCGAGTACGGGCGGGCCGAAATCGAGTTGTCGAACGCCGGGCTCCTGTTCGACGGTTGCGAGGCTCGCGAGACTGTCTGGATGAGTCACGGCGATCGCGTCTCGGAGCTTCCTCCCGGATTTTCTGCCTGTGCGGCGACCACCAATGCGCCCATCGTCGCTTTCGAGGATAGAGCGCGGGGGTTCTTCGGCATCCAGTTCCATCCGGAGGTTTCGCACACCGTCTCCGGTGACCAGATTCTGCAGAACTTCCTCTTCAGCGCCTGCCAGGCTGCGGGAGACTGGGGCATGGCGTCGTTTCTCGAGGAGACGGTGGCGGGACTCCAGCGGCAATTCCCCGAGGGCAACATCATCTGCGGACTCTCGGGTGGGGTCGACAGCTCGGTCCTTGCAGTCCTTCTCGACAAGGCGTTCGGCGATCGCGTCAAGCCGGTCTTCGTCGACAACGGCCTCATGCGCAAGAACGAGTGCGAGCAAGTGCTTCACTCGTTGCGCGACGGGCTCGGGCTGGCGGTCATCGCGGCCCAGGCCGGCGAACGTTTTCTGGCCGCTCTCGATGGCATTACCGATCCGGAGGAGAAACGGCGAACCATCGGCCGGGTTTTCGTCGAGGTGTTCGAGGCCGAGGCCAGGAGTATCCCCGACGCGCGATACCTGGCTCAGGGGACGCTCTATCCGGACGTGATCGAGTCGGTCTCGGTGCATGGCCCTTCGGCGACGATCAAGACCCATCACAACGTGGGCGGCCTGCCCGAGAAGCTCGGCTTCGAGCTCATCGAGCCGCTGCGGTTCCTGTTCAAGGACGAGGTGCGCCAACTCGGTCGCGAGCTGCGGATCCCCGAGGCCATGATCGGCCGGCATCCGTTCCCCGGGCCCGGCCTGGCCGTCCGCATCCTCGGGCAGGTGACGCCCGAGCGCACGGCGCTGCTGCGGGAGGTCGATGCCATCTTCCTGCACGAGCTTCGTGAAGCCGGGTTCTACGACAAGGTGAGCCAGGCTTTCGCCGTCCTCCTCCCGATCAAGACAGTCGGAGTGATGGGAGACTTTCGGACCTACGACAACGTGGTGGCGCTGCGAGCGGTGGAAACGCAGGACTTCATGACCGCTGACTGGTACCCCTTGCCGGCGGATCTGCTGGGGCGGACCGCCAACCGGATAGTCAACGAGGTCGACGGCGTAAACCGGGTGGTGTACGACGTCACCAGCAAGCCGCCGGCAACCATCGAATGGGAGTAGCGGGAACCTTCGAGCTCGTCACCCGGGTCGAGTGTCACCTCTGCGAGGAGATGGAGCAGATCGTGCGGCCGATCCTCGCCGCGCACGGCCTGGAGCTCGGCTACCGTGACGTCGATGCCGAGCCGCAACTGCTGGAGCGCTACGGCGACGTGGTGCCGGTGTTGCTGCGGGACGGGCGGCCAGTGGCGAAGATCCGCCTGACGACGGCACAGGTCGAGCGCCTGCTTCGCCGGCGGCGGTAGCATGGAGCCCGGTCAGCCCCTTGCTTCGAGAGGCCTACGCGGTGCTCCTGCGTCAGCCGGCGAGGCTGCGTTTTACAGGTTCGAGCTTGCCGGATCTCCAGGTTGCTGATGAACGCCGTTGGCTTTGAGCAGGAAGCTGTTGCCGCGCAGCCAGGGCGCCAGCTCGAGCTTCTCCAGATGGACTCGGAGCGCTCCGGTGGCGTCGTCCTCTAGGCGCCAGCCACGGGCTTCGAACCAATCGAGCCAGTCGCTGTGGGGGCGGCAGTTGATATGCCCGCGGCCTGCTTGGCCTTCCGGCGCGGCCGAGAAGTAGATCCACGACCTGGCCACGCGCGACAGGGTCTCGACCAGTGCGAGGGAGCGCTCAGGGGCGATGTGTTCCGCCACCTCGACACAGCAAGCGAGATCAAAGCTGCCGACCGCGGAGCCGAAATCGGCCACCCGGACCGCACCGTTGAGCCGCCTGGCCAGGAGGTGGGGGACATCGGGCGAGATGTCGATGCCGGCGACGGACTTGCCGGCGCCCTGAAAGCGCTCGAGGAGGAAGCCGTTGCCACAGCCGACGTCGATCGCCGAGTCGAACGAGAGGTGACGCAGCAAGAAGTCGGCCAGCAGATCGTAATCTGGACGAAACCGTTCCCGTCGCCGAAGATCCCGCAGGCGGTAGGGCTTGGGGCGGCGGGCAAGCCGCCGGAGCACGTTCACTTGGATTCCTCGGGCCTTTTTTCGACGATCTTGTCCCACTGGATCGGTTGCAGCCGATCGGGGTTCTTTTTTAGCATCTTTGCCAGTCGCACTGCGAGTCGATTCTGTAGGGTTTCGATCTTGCCCTTGTCCGCGTCTTCGACGCTCATCCAGCCGCCGGCGATCATGCCATGGCCGCCGCCCTTGCCGCGGCGTCCCAGGAGTCGCCTCATCAGGCGCCCGGCATCGCCGCTCGGATTGGTTGTCCTGACCGAGAGATAGAGCCGATCCTTGAAGGTGCCGGTGCACAGCGACCAGGTCTTGCCCTCCAGCCTCAGCAGCAGGTCCGCGACTTCAGGCACGATGTCCGGTTGGTCGACCGGGCCCAGGTGAGAGATGATCAGCGTACTCACCGTGGCCATGCCCTCGACGGCTCGACGCAGCGTGTGGAAATACTCCAGCCTCAGCGGAGGGGATTGGATCTTGGCCAGCGCCCGGAAGTCGGAGAGCGGCCGCAAGGTGTCGTACATGGCGCGGTCCGCACTCGAGTACTCGCGCCGGAAGTCCTGGGTCTCGGTGACGATGGCGTAGAGCAGCGCGGTGGCGTTCTCCTTTGAGATGGCGAGCCCTGCTGCCTCCATGTACTCGGCGAGAATGGTGGCCGTCGCCCCGTAGTTGGTTCGGATGTCGGCAAACTGGGCGTCTCGCGTTGCTCGACGCATGGGGTGGTGGTCGAACACCAGGTCGGGACAAAGATGGTCCGGGAACTGATTGTTGCCGGTACCGGGTTGGCAGTCGACGAGCGCAAAATGGCGGTAGTTCTTCCAGTTGAGGTGGCGCAGGTGGCTCAGCGACAAGCGTAGAGTACGGACCATCTGGCGATTTTCCGCCCGCCCGATGATGCCGCCGTAGGCGATGGTGACCCGGCGCTTGAAGGTCTTTCGCAGCAGGACGTTGAGCGCTGCCGCGGCCGCCAGCGAGTCGGGGTCCGGGTTGTCGTGAGTCAGGACGAGCCACCGCCCGCGCTGTGAATGGCGAGCAAGCAAATCCTGCATCTCGGCATAGCGCTCTCGCGTGCGCTCGGTAATCATGGAGCGCTGCATTGTACCCGAGGCACGGGGCTCATCGGTGACCTTCAGGGGAAGATCTTGTCCGGGTTGAGGATGCCGAGGGGGTCGAAGGCCTGCTTTACCCTTCGCATCAGGTCCAGAGTCGCGGGCGTCAGGGCACGGGTGAGGTGCCGGCGCTGAGTCCAGCCGATACCGTGCTCGCCGGAGACCGCCCCGCCGAGCTCGAGGACCGAGCTGATGAGCTCCGTCTCGGCGCGATCCCGGCTCTCTTCCCACGTCGACTGGTCGAGCTCTCCACGCAGCAGGTTGATGTGGAGGTTGCCGTCGCCGGCGTGGCCGTAGCAGACGCTCTCGAGGCCGGCGGCCGTGGCCGCTCGTCGGGCCGCCCTGACGAGGGCGGCCAGGGCCGAGCGTGGTACGACGGCATCGACTTCCTTGTAGGACGAATGACCCTTGACGGCTTCGCCGATCTTCGAGCGAATCTTCCACAGGCGGCGTTGGGCGCGCGCGTCCTGAGCGACGAGGGGTTCGTTGGGCGCGAAGACCTCGCCCAGCCGCGCTGCCGCGGCGAGCAGCTGTTCGCTCGTCTCACCGTCGAGCTCGAGGAGGAGAAAGGCCTCCGCCCCCTGAAGCTCGGACGGCAGGTCGTGGCTCCGCGCCAGCAGCTCGATCGCGCGAGCCTCCATGAGCTCACAAGCCGCGGGCTCGACGCCGGACGCGAAGACCTCGCTGACGGCTCGCGCGGCTCTCTCCAAGCTGTCGAAGCCGAAGCCGAGAACGAGTGTCGCGGCCGGCTGGCGTATCAAGCGTAGGGTGGCGGCGGTGATAACGGCCAGCGTGCCTTCCGAGCCGACCAGCAGTTGAGTCAGGTTGTAGCCGGTGACGTCCTTGCGGTTGGCGCTGCCGGTGTGGACCACGTCGCCGGACGCCAGGACCGCCTCGAGGCCGAGCACGAAGCGCCGCGTGGTGCCGTACTTGCACGAATGCGGTCCCGCCGAGTCTTCGGCGATGTTACCGCCGATGAGGCACGACTCGCGGCTCGCCGGATCGGGGGGATAGTACAGTCCGTGCTGCGCGACCGCTTCCTGTAGCTGGCCGGTCACGACCCCGGCCTCGGTCTCGACGGTCATGTCGGCGACGTTCAGGTCCCGGATGCGGTCGAGGCGCTCGAGCGACAGGGCGAGTCCGCCGCGCACGGGTAGAGCGCCGCCGGAGAGCCCCGTGCGCGCGCCTTGCGGCGTCACCGGCAGGCGCTCGGCGCTGGCCCAGCGCATGACGGCAGCTACCTGGGCGACGGAGGCGGGCCACGCGACCGCGGCCGGCGGAAAGCGCAGACTCTCGGTCTCATCCTGGCCGTGGCGTTGCAGGGCGTCGGCGTCGACGGAGAGCGAGCTCGCCGGCAAGAGCGTCGCCAGGCGTGCCAGGGCCGCGGCCGACAAGGCTGCGCCGGCCGAGGGTCGTGCGTCAGATGAGTCCGCCACGATGGGCCTATCGTATAGTCCTCGAAGCGGCCGGGCGGGAAGCAGCAGCCTTTCCGGAGCTTGCCGTGAGGGAGATCGACCCATGCGTACGAGGCGGAATATCCAGAGAGTGTTGTTGGCGCTTGCGCTGTGTCTGAGCGCCGTTCCCGAAGCGGCGATAGCGACGGCGGACCGGACCGACCTGTGGGATGACCTGTTGCGGGCTCACGTCCGGGACGGCGGCATCGACTATGCCGCCCTGGCATCGGAGAAGGACGTCTTGGACGCCTATCTCGAGTCAGTCGCGACGGCCGACGTGGAGGAGATGGACGACGCGAACCGGTTGGCTTTCTGGATCAACGCCTACAACGCAGGGGTGGCCGGCTTCGTGCTCGAGCGCTACCCCGCGATCGGCTCGGTGCGTGACGTCGACGGTTTCTTCGACGGGCTGACCTTCGTCGTGGCGGGTAGTGAGCTGACTCTCGACGAGGTCGAAGGTCGGGCGCGGGACAGCGGTGATCCGCGGGTGCATTTCGCGGTGGTCTGTGCCTCCACTAGCTGCCCGGACCTGCGTGGCGAGGCGTTTGTCGGTCCGCGGCTCGACGAGCAGCTGGAGGACCAGACGAGCCGGTTTCTCGCCGACCCGACGAAGGGACTGCGCTTCGACGAAGAGGCGGAGGATCTGTACTTGTCCTCGATCTTCAAGTGGTACGCTGGCGACTTCACCGGCGGCAGTACGGTGATCGCCTTCTTCGCCCGCAGCAAGGTCACGCAGTGGGTCTTGCCCCACTTGCCGCCGGATCTCGCGGCGCGCCTTCGCTTCGTCGAACCCTCGGTGCGCTATTTGGACTACGATTGGAGCCTCAACGACCGTTGAGGCTTCAATGATCCCAGAGCTCTTTCACCTAGGTTCGATCAGTATCAGCCCGTTCGGGCCGGCCATGGTGGCCGCGTTCATGGTGGCTTGGGCTCAGCTGCGCTGGGGCTTGCGCCAATACGACCTTCTCGACGAGGAGAACGCCAGCGCGATCCTGCTTGCGGCCGGAGTCGGTGGCATCGTCGGCGCCAAGGTCTACTATGCCATGCTCTACGGCGACTGGCATCTCTTGTTCAGTCGTTCGGGCCTGGTTTTCTACGGTGGTTTGATCGGCGGCGCCCTGGCCGTCGTCTGGGCCGCGAGGAGGCGCAACATGCCGGTGCTGCGGGTCTTCGACGTCGGTGCGCCGGCGGTGGCGATAGGTTACGCCATCGGCCGTGTGGGCTGCTTCCTGGTCGGTGACGACTTCGGGCGCGCCACCAACATGCCGTGGGGCGTCAAGTTCCCCTACGGGCTGCCGTTCCCCACCACTGCCGGCAACATGCGAGCCTTTGGCGGCGACATCGATCCGAACCTGCCGGCCGGGGAGTTGCTCGCCGTGCATCCCACCCAGCTGTACGAGACCGCCGCCGGCATCGTGGTGCTGCTGGTCTGTCGCAAGATGCTGCGTAGCGGGGCGCGGATGGGGCAGACAGCGGTGGTCGGTTTTGCCCTACTGGCGGGGGAACGTTTCCTGGTGGAGATCCTGCGTGCCAAGGATGATCGCTTCTTCGGCCCCTTCTCGCTGGCGCAGCTGCTGAGCCTCGCCATCCTGGCCGGACTGGTGATTCTGTGGACCCAGCTCCGCGACCGACGGGCGTGAGCGAGCGGCATGTGCGAGCAGTGTTGCCGCCGACCTTGCGTCGGGAGCCGTGATCGAGGACTCTGTCGATGAGGGAATCGACTACGTTGCGTCACGGTTGACGACAGCGAGCCCGCTGGAGGATCGCGCGTCAACGCGGGCCAAACCAGGAGATAGAGGAGCTCCACGATGCGAAGCCATCTCATCCAAGCGATCGGCCTGATCTTCTTGCTCAGCGTTGCGCCCACTCTCCATGCCCAGGAGGATGACCTTGCGGGGCTGTTCTCGGACATCGTCGATGTCCGGGTGGTCAACATCGAGGTCGTCGTCACCGATCACTCGGGTGTTTCGGTCCGTGGCCTCGGGGTTGGGGACTTCGTGCTCGACGTCGATGGTGTCGAGGTCGAGATCGACTATTTCTCTGAGATCCGGGGCGGACAGGTGGTGAGCTCTGGTGGCGAAGGGGCGATGGATCTGCCGGCAGTGCCGGCCATTGTGCCTGGCGAGCCCGTCGGCACGAGCTACCTGGTCTTTATCGACGACTCGTTTGCTTTCAAGGAGGACCGGGACCGGGTGCTCGAGGGCATCGCGGAGGACCTCGCGCTGCTCAGCGCCAACGACCGCATGGCGATCGTGGCTTTCGACGGCCGTAAGCTGGACATGTTGACGAGCTGGAGCCAGTCGCAGGCGGTTCTCGAGCGCGCCTTCGACGATGCCCGCCGCCGACCGACCCAGGGACTCAGGCGCCTGACCGAGCTGCGGCAGTACGAGGGCAACGCGGGCTCGCGGCCTCGACGAGCGAACCCTGACTTCACCATCGATGTGGAGACCAAGTTCTACGTTCTGCGGCTGGCGGACCAGATCGACCGCATGCTCGGGGGGGCAGCCGCCACCCTCCGGAGCTTCGCCAAGCCGCCGGGTCGCAAGGTCATGCTCATGGTGACGGGCGGCTGGCCCTACAGCCCGACCGAGTTCGTCAACGCCGATCTTCGGCTGAGCGAGGATCTGACGCTGATCGAGCGCGAGGACCTGTACCGGCAGCTCAGCGACACGGCAAACCTGCTGGGCTACACGCTCTACCCGGCCGACGTCTCCGGCTTGACTTCGCGTTGGAGTGATGATCCGTCCGCCCCTTCGCGCGCCGTGGCGGGATCCTCCGCGGGCTACTTGTCCCGGACCTCGGGGCGGCAGTACAGCTCGCGCTACCTGGCGCGGGAGACCGGTGGCCAGGCGCTGCTTCTCGGGGCAGCGGACCGGGCGCTGGGGCGCGTCGTCGAGGATACCCGGTCCTATTACTGGCTGGGTTTCTCGCCCAACCGCGCGTGGGATGATGCGATCCACTCGGTCAAGGTGAGGACGCGCGACGGGGGGCTCGAGATCCGCTCGCGCAAGGGCTTCCTCGACTCCTCCCGCGAAGCCGAGGTGACGATGAGCGTGGAGAGCGCTTTTCTCTTCGGTTCGGTCGCCGATACGCCCGGCTTCGAGGTCGAGCTCGGTGCATGGCATCGGGCGGGCTTTCGCAAGATGGAGATGCCGATGACTATCGCGCTCGCCATGAGCGAGCTGACGTTCGTACCGCGAGGCGACGTGATGGTAGCAGCGCTCGAGCTCCGGCTGGCAGTTGAGGACGAAGCTCTCCAGCGGGCGGAGATCCCGGTCATTCCGATCGTGCTCGAAGCCCCGGGATCGAACCCTCCAGAGGGTCGCTGGGAGTACACGATTCCCCTGCGATTGAGACGCCAGAGGCACCGCGCCCTGGTCGCGCTTCACGACCTGGCCAGTGGTAGGATCTTCACTGCGGGCGTCGTCATCGAGCCCTAGCCTGACCTTCTCACCAAGGGCCGGCGGTCTTCCGAGCGTGAGCCATCCAGCTCGGGCCCGGACTCGAGC
The DNA here is from genome assembly GCA_027296385.1 of Acidobacteriota bacterium. GTDB lineage: Bacteria > Acidobacteriota > Thermoanaerobaculia > Multivoradales > JAHEKO01 > CALZKB01. Next base: position 8,629 of record JAPUJD010000097.1, read on the forward strand.
TTCCCTGGAGTCAGAACGATGAGAAAGCACTTCACCTGGTGGGCACTACTGTTGCTCGCCATCGCCGGCACCCTCGCCGCACAGGATCCCCAACCCTCCCAGTTCGACGCGTCGGCGGCGGGCGAGAACGTTTTCTTCGACACCGTCGACGTCAATCTGGTCAACCTCGAGGTCTTCGTCACCGACAAAAAGGGCAACCCGGTCACCGGGCTCACCCAGGAAGACTTCGTGGTCTTCGAGGACAAACGGCCGGTCAAGATCACCAATTTTTTCACCGTCGAGGAGGGCCGTCCGGTGCTGCCGCGCGAGCCGGAGACAGTGGCAGCAGCGGCGCTGCCGGTCGACGGTGTTCTTCCCGAGACGGTGGCGCCGCTGGCGATGCCGCTGGATCAGCGGCTCTACCTCGTGGTTTACGTCGATAATTTCAATATCCGACCCTTCAATCGCAACCGGGTGTTCCGGCGAATTCGCGAATTCCTCACCGAAAGGCTCAGCCCCGACGACCAGGTAATGTTGGTCTCCTACGATCGCAGCCTCCACTACCGGCATCCGTTCACCAGCCAGCCGGGCGCCATCGCCCGTGCGATGTTCGAGCTGGAGGGAATGACTGGGTCCGCGTTGCATGCTGACTCGGATCGGCGCGATCTGCTACGCGCAATCGCCGAGGCGGACTCGGTCGGCGAAGTTGCGTGGCGGGTCAGGACGTACGCCGGGTCCCAGTTCAATGACCTCGCCTTCACCATCGACGCGATGCACGAGCTGATCGATACCCTCGGTGGGCTACCGGGCCGCAAGGCGCTGCTCTACGTTAGCGACGGCCTGCCCGCGACGCCGGGCGAGGACCTCTTTTTGGCTCTGCAGCGCAAGTTCGACGACACGACACAGCTCAGCGTGATGCAAGAGTTCAACGCCAATCGCAAGTTCTCGCGCCTGGCGGCGAAGGCCAACACCAATCGGGTGACCTACTACACCCTCGACGCGGCGGGCTTGCGCATCCCGGGTGGATCGAGCGTGGAGATTGCGACCGCCGGGGAGGCCGGCATCGCCTCGTTCGTGGATTCGGTCTACATCAGGAACCTGCAGGCACCCCTCCTGCGGTTGGCCGAGGCGACCGGCGGCCAAGCGATCATCAACACGAATGACGTCGGCAAGGGCCTGACCCGAATCGCCCGCGACTTCCAGACCTACTATTCGATCGGCTACCTCCCGGCCCACAGCGGCGACGGCCGCTATTACAAGGTCCAAGTCAAGCTGAGGGAGAAGCGCAAGGGGGTCAGAGTCCGTCACCGCGAGGGCTACCGCGACAAGCCGATGTCCGATCGCATGAGCGATGGGGCGATGGCGACCCTGGTCTACGGCTTCAAGGACAACCCCCTCGACGTCAACATCAAGATCGGGCAGATCCGACCGGACGGGGAGGGTGAATCGAGCTTCTACCTCGTCGATATCATCGTCGAGATCCCGATCGGTTCCATCGAGTTGGTTCGGATCGGAGACTTCCACATCGGAAAGGCCAAGGTCTTCTTCGCTGCCATGGACTCCGAGGGCGATACGTCCGACGTCTCGGAGGTACCTCTCAACCTCCGCATTCCCGACGGCGACATCGAGACTGCGTTGCAGCAGCTCTACCCCTACCGTGTGACCCTGCGCATGCGGCGCGGGCCGCACCATCTCGCCGTCGGGGTCATCGACGAGGTCGGCGCCAAGAAGTCGTTTCTGAGTCACCGATTCGTGGTCGGCGGGTGATGCGTCGGTTGGTCTTGGGCTGGGCCGATTTGGCACGTTCCGTGGGGAGCGCGCTGCTGGAGGTTTGGCAAGCCGAGATCGGTGCCCTGCGTCAGGACCTCAGCCGCTCGGGCCGGGCTCTGCGCGGGGGCCTCATCCTGGCATTGGCGGCAGCAGTGGTCGGTTTCTGGTCCGTCGGCCTCGGGTTGTGGCTGGTGGTCGAAGTGTTGACCTTGCGGCTACCGCGCTGGCAGGCCGCCTTGGTCGTGTTGGCCGCCGGTCTGGTGCTCGCTTTCATTCTCGGTTGGATCGCTCGCCGGAGCTTCGAACGCATCGAGGCTCCGCTCCATCTGGTGAAGCGGCGAAGTCGAGAACACCTCGAGTGGTGGCAGGAAACGGTGCTGCCCGAGCTGGTTCCGGGGCAGGACGAGGATCGGAGCGAGGCGGGGGAGCAAGAGGGTGACGACGAGGCTCGATGAGGCGCGTAGGCGCCTCGATGATCGCTGGCGTAGCCTGACGGCGGGGCTCGAGTCAGAGACCGGGCTCAGGCTCGGAAGGCGGGGCTGGGCGGTGTTGGCGTTGGCTTTTTGCGCCGGCGTGGCGGTAGCGGCGAGGCGACCGCGCTCGCGTGACACCAGCTCTCCCGAGGCCAGCTACCGTCAATTGTAGCTGAACAGGCTAAGATCCCCTCGTGCGCGAGCGAGGCTGTGTCGTCGTCTTCAGCAAGCCGGCCCGGCCAGGGCGCGTCAAAACGCGTCTCATCGGCGATCTGTCGGCCGCCCAGACGGCTCTTCTGCACCAGGCCTTTCTCGACGACCTGATGGAGCGTTTGAGCGGAGGTCGCAACGAAGTATGGCTCGCCTGGGATCTCGACGATGGTGAGGAGCCGCCGTCGGCCGAGGTGCCGGCGCTACGTCAGCGGGGACGCGACCTCGGCGCACGGCTGTTTCAGGCCCTGGAAGAGGCGACCCTCGACCACGAGATGGCGGCTGCGGTGGGCAGCGACCACCCGGAGCTACCGCTCGCGCGGATCGATGAGGCTTTCGACCACCTGAGCTCCGGGATCGACGTGGTGCTCGGGCCGGCTGGTGACGGCGGCTACTATCTCGTGGCGGTGCGCCGGGCTGCCCTGGTGCCCGAGCTCTTCGAGGACATTGCGTGGAGTACCGAGCGGGTGTTGGCCGACACTCTCGCACGCTGCCGCGAGCTCGGCCTCGAGTCGGCCTTGCTCGAGCTCGGGCATGACGTCGATACGCCGGCCGATCTCCCGCGGCTCGGTTCCTATCTGGCGCTCTACCCCGAGGCTTGTCCGCGGACAAGGGCCTTGTTCGATCGCTGGGGGTTGAGCCAGGCGCCATGAGGATTCTCGACGTGGCGGGCAGCCGCGAGATCGATCGTGTGGCCACCGAGGAATCCGGCATCCCCGGGCTCGTGCTGATGGAGAACGCCGCCCTCGGC
>JAPUJD010000098.1 GCA_027296385.1 Acidobacteriota bacterium
CGTCGCCGAGCACCTCGATGACCGCGGGCTCGGCGGCTTCCTCGAGGCCTGCGCCGACCGCGGGCTGTTCCTGGCGCCAGGCCCGAGCTTCGGCCCCTACCCCACCCACGTCCGGGTCTGCTTCACCGCCGCCGAGCCCGCTGTCGTCCGTGCCGGCATCGGGGTCTTGGCCGAGCTCATCGGACGGTCGACGGCCTGACGCCCAGCCTCGTCGGCGTCAGGGCGGCCCTCGTTCAGCGTGCGCCCAGCGGCTCACTCCGCCCGCTTGAAGAAGAGATGGTCGTGAGGGCCGTAGGCGATTGGCTCGGCTAGCTCGAGCCCCGATGCGGCTGCGACTTCGAGGACGTAGCTCTCGGCGAAGGAGACCGCATTCTCGGGCTCGCGCTGCGAGTGGAAGGCGACCTTGCCGTCACGGTGGGGAAAGTCCACCGGGTGGCGATCTGGGGGAGCGGCCGGGTTGCCGAAGAGGAAGAAGGTCGCCCATAGAGTCCCGCGGCCGGCGAGCAGCCGCGCCATCTCGCCGAGGTAGTGCTCCATCTCGGCGGCGACCAGATGGGTGAAGAGGGACGCGGCGACAACGAGATCGAAAGAGAAGTCTGCGAAGGGGAAGCGGTAGGTGGCAGCGTCCAGTGGACCGCTGGGGTTGTAGGAGCGATTCCGCAAGCCGACGTGCTCGAAGTCGAACCCGTCGTGCTCGCTGCCGATGTGGCGACGACACCACTCGATCGAAGGCTTGTCGACGTCGAGACCGTGATACCGGAGTCCGAGTGGGGCGACTCGAGGATCGCGGGCCAAGGCCATCGCCAGGCGCCCGCAGCCGCAGCCGACATCGAGAACCTGGGCACCGGCCGGCAAGAGATCTCGAATCGAGAGCTGGTCTATGAGCCATCGGCCGTCGGCGTCGAAATCGGCCCAGCTACCGACCCAGCGGCGCAAACTCAACGGCGGCCAGTGGCTGCGACCCTTGAACCGGCGAAGGACCGACTCCGGCCTGTCGACGAAGAGTCGATTCGCCAACCGCCGAAACTGTCGAGCTCGCATGCTCATTGTGCTCAGGCCAAGCCCCCCCGCTCGCGCCTCAGACTCGCCGGTGGTCGCTCACCGGCATCGAGGCCCGGATCTCGCGTAGCCTTTCGAGATCAATCTCGGCCACGGCCAGTCCCGGACCGTCTGTCGCCATGGCGACGATGTGTCCCCACGGATCGACGATCATGGCGTGCCCGAAGCTCTCGCGCAGACCGCCGTCGTCGTGGCTGCCGCATTGGGCCGCAGCGACGACCCAACACTGGTTCTCGATCGCCCGGGTGCGCAGCAACGGGTGCCAGTGGTCCTTGCCGGTGCGCAGAGTGAAGGCGGAGGGCACGGTCAGCACCTGAGCTCCGGCAGCGGCCAGCTTGCCGTAGAGCTCGGCGAACCGGAGGTCGTAGCAGATCGAGAGACCGAAAGCGCCGAGCTCGGTTGGCGCGACCACGAGCTCGGTGCCGGGCATGACGGTGGCGGACTCCTTGAAGCGCACGTCAGCCGAGAGATCGATGTCGAACAGGTGGATCTTGCGATACAGGGCCAGCTGCTCGCCGTCCGGTCCGAAGAGAACCGAGGTGTTGTAGCAGCGCTTCGGGTCGCCGCTCTTTTCGTTGAAGGAACCCAACAGCAAGTGCACACCGAGCTCACGGGCCAGCTCGGTGAAACGCAGACAGGTCGGCCCGTCCAGGGATTCCGCCAGCTTGACCTTCCGTTCGTGAGGACCCAGGTAGTTGGTGTTCTCCGGGGTGGCGATGAACCGCGCGCCCATTCCGGCCGCCCGCTCGATGAGCTGGCGGGCCGAGCGCCAGTTGGCCTCGGCATCCGAGGTCGAAGTCATCTGCACTGCGGCGGCGAGAAATCGGGACGAGGACATGGTGCCCCAATTATAGATATCCTCGCCGCCGATGACGCTCCCCCGCACCCTCGAGCTGCTCGATCAGGGCCGCGCCGCCGGCTGGCACCTCGGCGGCCAGCTCTTCGTCTCCCGGGCCGGCGAGGCCGTCGCCGATTTCGCCTTCGGCGAGGCGCGAACGGGTGAGCCGATGTCACGCGACCACCTGATGCTCTGGCTGTCAGCCGGCAAGCCGGTTACGGCCACCGCGATTGGACAGCTGTGGGAACGCGGCCTGCTCGGGCTCGACGATCCGGTGGCGCGGCACGTGCCAGAGTTTGCGGCCGGGGGCAAGGAGGCCGTCACCGTGCGCCATCTGCTGACGCACACGGGTGGAGTGCGAGCGCTCGATCTCGGCTGGCCACGGGTCTCGTGGGACGCGATCGTCGCCAAGGTCGCGGCGATGAAACTCGAGCCCCGCTGGGTGCCTGGCCGCAAGGCCGGATACCACCTGAGCTCGAGCTGGTTCGTCCTGGGGGAGATCGTCCGGCGCCTCGACGGACGCGAGCTGTCACTCTACGTCCGCGAGGAGATCTTCCTGCCGCTCGGCATGACCGATTGCTGGATCGGCATGCCAAAGGAGCGGTTCCTCAGCTACGGTGGGCGCATCGCGCCGGTGTACGAGACGGCGAACGATCCGGCGGAGTACGACTGGACCGACGAGGCTCACCTCACCGAGGCGTCGCCGGGCGCCAACGCCGTCGGTCCGATCGCGCAGCTCGGCCTCTTCTACGCCGCCCTGCTCAGCGGCGGCGCGACCGGCTCCGAGAGGATCCTCAGGCCGCAGACGGTCGAGGCGCTGACCGCTCGGCACCGAGTGGGCCTGTGGGACCATACGTTGCGCCACCATCTCGACTGGGGGCTGGGCTTCATCGTCAACTCCGCCTACCACGCGGAAGAGACTTCGCCGTACGGCTACGGCCGACACGCCTCTCTCCGTGCCTTCGGGCACAGTGGCTACCGCTCGACGGTCGGCTTCGCCGACCCGGAGCTCGACCTCGTGATCTGCCTGGCAGTCAACGGCACACCGTCGGACGACGCGCACCGCGAGCGCTTCAACGCCCTGACAGGGGCGATCTACGAGGACCTCGGGCTCGCCGGCTCTAGTCCAGCGGCCGGCTGAAGAACCCTCGGGGGTCGCGTTACGAGCGCCAGGGCTGTCGCAGTCAGCGCCGCCGCGCAGGCGCATCGTATCGTCGAGACGCGGCGACGACGCTGCGGCGGTCTACGGCAACGTTCCCACCAGGTTGCGCACCTCCGCGAGCTCGCCTTCGATGGTTTCGAGCCGCTGTAGCAGAAGCTCCTTGGTCGTCGGCACTGCCACCGGCGGGTACAGGTTCTGGATGCCACTGATGTCGTCGGCCGTCAGCGACCTCTTGGTGAGGTTGGAGCTGACCGACGGGAACATGACAGAACCGGCGACGTTCGAGTGTGCCAGACCGAGGATGTGACCGATCTCGTGCAGCGCCACCGTTTCGATGTCGAAGCCTCCCGGCCGGCGACCGATGACCCACTGATGCTCGGTGTCGTCAAAGTGAACCGGCTTGGGCAGGCTGTTGGTGACCACCGAGCAGGCTGGCGGAAAATCGGCGTGCGCGAGCGTGCCGCCGCGCATGTCGAGGTCCGGATCGTTCGCCGGCCGCCACCCGATGCTGATGTCCGGTGCGTCGCCGAGCCCTACCTCGCGGAAAGTCAACGGGGTCACTGCCGCCCAGCTCTGGAAGGCGCTGCGCACGGCGTCGAACTCCTGCTGGCCCGCCACGTCGTTGGTGCCAACGTCGAAAGTGAAGGTGAGATCCGTCTTGTCCCAGGCGCAGGTGGTCGAGAACTCGATGCCCTTGTTCATGTCCGGGAAGCCGCAGCGTGAAGTGGTCATCTGGTCGCGGGTGGCCTTGTTGAAGTCCCCCGTGACCCGCCGACCGTGGGCCCTCTGGTAATGACTCAGAGCCTCGGACGTCTTCTTGTCCAGGGTCCCCGCTTTGAAGCCGCGCTTTTTCAGGTAGCCGAACCGGCACAGAAAGTCCTGCACGCGCTTCAACTCCTTGTTACTCCGGCCCTTGCCAGTGGGTCGGACTTCGGCAATCTCTTGAAAAGCCCTGATCAGCTTCTTCTTGACACCCATGGATAGCCTCCTTGGTCGCCGGCTCATTCCGGCGTCTGAGTACTGGTGAATCGGATGCTGCGCAGCACCTCGAGCAGGATCTCGCGACCGACTTGCGGCGCGGCGCGCAGGAACAGCGTCAGGCTGCCGCGGCGATCGCCCGGCAACCGCACGAAATGTGCCGCCTGCACCCGCGTGCCGTCGGCCTCGTCGAATGCGATCAGGCGCGCGGCGACGCCATCGATCTTCTCCTCCGAGGTCCTGTAGGTCGCCTTCTCGGCGTACCCGGTCAGGGGATCGCTGAACAAACCCAGATCAATCATCAGACCGAGGTTCGCGCTCTGCCACGACGCGAAACTCGAGTCGATGGCATGCGCCTGGGCCGGCTCCAGGTCGGCCGGAGCCCGCAGGCTCAAGCTGCCCTCGAAGTCGATCTCCTGCCAATCGCTATTCATGGCGCGGGCCTCCGGCGGCGGCGAACCTGTTGCTATTAGACAGGCGCCGAGCCAGGAGCTTTGTTACACCTCGATTCGAGCCGACCCCAAGAGCCGCGGGTCGAGCAGCCGAGGATGACCGACCGAGCACAACGCAGCAGGCGCGGGCAAATCCGCCGGTACAGCTGGAACGGGGCGAGAAATGCAGGCTAGAACCCGACGAAAACCTGGGTGATCCAGTAGGTGCCGTCGCGCTCGACGACGCCGACTCCAACCAGCTCGAAGTCCGGATTGAGGATGTTGGGCCGGTGCTCGGTGCTCTGCATCAGTTGGTCGTGCGCCCAGGTCGCCGGGTCCGGAATGTTGGTCGTCCGGGCCAGGTTCTCGGCTGCGACCCTGAAGGTGATCCCCGCCTCGGCCAGGCGCTCACCGACTGTCCGGCCCTGCGGATCCTGGTGGGAGAAGAAGTTCTGGTCCCGCATTGCTCGGCTGTGCTCGCGGGCCACTCGAGTCAGCGTCTCACGCAACTCGAGCTGCGGGTCGACGCTGTTCTGGCTACGAGCGCCGTTGACCAGGTTGAAGGAATCGAACTCGACCTGGGCGCTGCTGGGCGCTCGCGGCGCCGTCGGCGAGACGTCTCCGCCACCGGAGCAGGCGGAGAGTGGGACCAGCAAGGCCGCCGAGAAGAGCAGCAGACGAACAGAAAACCAACGAAGAATCACGGAGAGTACCTCCAGCCCCATGATTGTGCGCCATCCCGCGCTGCCGGCCCTATGAGCCGACTCACAGC
>JAPUJD010000099.1 GCA_027296385.1 Acidobacteriota bacterium
GGCCGGCCGTCGAGCGGCGCGTGTCGCGGTGGCTGGAGCGGCCGGCCGGTGAGCGAGGGCCCCTGTCACCGGGTGGCGGCATCGACGAGCGCCTCCGCCGGCTGCTGCGGCTGCCGTCTCCAGGTTTCGACCCGTCGCGCCTCGAGAGCACCCCCTGAAGGGTTCTCGTAGTCGAGGATCCGGGTGCGATACGCGAAGTGGATCTCGATTCCGCTGCTCGCCCGCAGCTCGGCGGGCTCGCCTCATCGATGCATCGCCCGGTCGAAGCGACGCAGCAACCACGCTGTCACCAGACCTATGTAGGCGATGCCGATGACGAAGATGGGCCAGGCGTTGGGACCGCCTGCCTCCAGCTCCCAGTAGAGCTTGGCCTGCCAGTAGGTCGGGCACAGCCCGAAGGCCCACTGCCATTTGGAGTGCACGAAGTAGGCAATCATCGGCGGCCAGTTGATGACACCGGCCGCCTTCATCAGGGCAAACCCCTGCACTTTGTTGCGGGCGAAGGCGGCGAGGAAGAGGGCGAACGCCGGCGCCAGGGGGGCGGCGGCGACGGCGACCCACAGTTGCCGCTTGAAGTCGATCGTGGCGAGGCCGCTCGCCTGCAGCACGAGCAAGGTCATGGCGATGCTCAGCAGCGAAGGCGTGCCCATACGGTAGAGGAGATAACCGCCGGTCGTGAGCGGCGTCACCTGCAGGGCGGTCAGCGTTCGGTCGTCCTTCTGATCGAGCAGCAAAAAGCCGATCACGGTGCCGTACAGCATCGGTGTGATCATCACCAGGAAGCTCGCGATCAGGGCCGAGTAGGGAGCCAGGACGATACCGTGCCTTCCTTCGAGCCAGGCGGCGAAGGGCGGCAGGCCGTAGCGCAAGAGCAAGGCGATGAGCACCGGCATGACGAACATCCAGCGCAGTAGCGAGTCGCGGCGCACGCTCTTGAGGTCGATCGGGCCCAGCGCCCGCAGCACGCTGACGGCCCTCATCTCAGCGCGCTCCGGCGCGGGCGACGACGAAGCGCTGGAACGTGCGGCGGCTCCAGAGGAAGGCCAGGGCGATCCACAGCACCGAGTACAGGACCCCGTAAATCCACTCCCAGGCCGCCAGCGGTTCCACCATACCCCCGAGGATCACCAGCGGCGCCTGCAGCGGGTGCAGGTACATCAGCGGGCTGGGCCACACCCCGGCGTAGTGCAGGAACGGCAGGGCAAAGACCACGGTGTAGAGCATCGAGGGGAAGAGGTACTCGTTGATCGAGTCGTAGCGCGCCACCGCCACGAAGCCGACCAGGCAGTAGATCGCCGAGGCGAGCACGATGCCGAGCACCAGCGGCAAGGCGCGGAAACCGAAGCCGTAGACCAAGAGCACAATCGCGACGTTCTCGGCGATCGACAGCGCAGTCAGCGTGACGACCTTCGACGTCAGGTACCTCCCGGTGCCGAGCGGGGTGACGATCTGCGCCTCGAGAGTGCCCTCGTCCTTCTCGAGCAACACCAAGCCGCCCATGAACATGAAGGTGGCGACGACGAGGTTGCCGAGCACCAGCGCCGGCAGCAGCGGGCCCCAATCAAAGTCGGGGAGCTGGCTGATGACGACGGCGAAGGCCGCGAGCAGGAACGCCACTGCCCAGTAGAATCCGTTGCGCAGCTGCAGCCGCACGTCGCACCTCATCGTGGCAAGGAGCCGTTTCATCGCAGGCTCTGGCCGGTGACCTGGATGAAGACATCCTCCAGTGTCGCCTCGAGGGTGTGCATGGTCTGCACGTCGGCCCCGCGCAGGAGGCGGAAAAAACCCTCGTTGTCGCCGAGGCCGGCAAGCAGGAACTCCCGGCTTTCGAGTCGGCCGTCCTCTAAGTAATCGACGCGCAGGCGATGCTCGCCGTGCCGCAGCTTGAGCTCCCGCGGTGAGTCGATGAGGTCGATCCGGCCGTCGACGATGAAGGCCACGCGGTCGCACAGCTGGTCGGCTACCGCCATGTCGTGAGTCGTGAGGAAGACGGTCTTGCCCTGCTCCTTCTGCTCGCGGATCAACTCCTTGATGTTGCGCCCGCTGGCCGGATCGAGCCCGGCCGTCGGCTCGTCGAGAAAGAGCAGCTCGGGCTCGTTGAGCAGAGCTCGGGCCATGCTCAACCGACTCTTCATGCCCTTGGAGTACTGCCCCACCATCATGTTGCCGTCGCCGCCGAGACCGACCCGGTCGAGCAGCTCGCTCGGCGATCTCGTACCCTCGTCGTAGAGCGCCCGGAAGTAGGACAGGTTCTCGAGCCCGGTCAGCTTGAGGTAGTGGTTGGGAAACTCGAAGACGACGCCGACGTGCTCGTAGTAGTCCGAACCCCAGTCGCCGACGGGCTTGCCCAGCATCGACACCTGGCCCTCGAAGTCCCGCAGCAGGCCAATCAGGATTCTCTGCGTCGTCGACTTGCCGGCGCCGTTGGGGCCGAGAAAGCCGAAGATCTCGCCGCGCTCGACGGCAAAGCTCAGCCCATCGACCGCCCGGCGCTCGGCTCGCGGATAGCTGAAGCTGAGGTCGG